>CAYGQN010000005.1:6744-11381 GCA_964351795.1 uncultured Gammaproteobacteria bacterium | reverse complement strand
GTGCTCGTACATCAGGTGCATGAGCCCGTTCACCAGTGCCACGTCGGTACCGGGCCGCTGCCGCAGGTGCAGCGTGGCGAAGTCCACCAGGTCGATGCGCCGCGGGTCGGCCACCACCAGCGGCACGCCGCGCCGGCGCGCGGCCTGGCGCAGCATGGCCCCGAATACCGGGTGCTGCTCGGTGGTGTTGGAGCCGATGACGAACAGGGCCTGGGCATGCACGGCAATGTCGACCATGGTGTTGGTCATGGCGCCCGAGCCGAGGGCGGCTTTCAGGCCCGCGACGGTGGACGAATGACACAGGCGCGCGCAGTGATCGATGTTGTGGGTGCCGATCACCTGGCGCGCGAACTTCTGCATCAGGTAGTTCTCCTCGTTGCTGCACTTGGCCGAGGACAGGATCCCGATCGCATCCGGGCCGGCATAGCGCACCACGGCCGCCAGCCGCCGCGCGACGATGTCGAGCGCGGTGTCCCAGTCCGTGTCCACCCACTCGCCGCGCCCGCCGGCCGGGCGCGGCCGGCCCTCGAGCAGTTCCCGCCGCACCCGCGGGTGCGTCAGGCGTTGCTCGTGATGCACGAAATCCAGCCCGTAGCGGCCCTTCACGCACAGGTGCCGGCCATTGACGGCCGCGGCGGGGTTGGCGCGCACGTCGTGCAGGCGCCCCCCGACGATCTCCAGGTCGAAGTTGCAGCCCACGCCGCAGTACGGGCAGGTGGTGGTCACGCGTTGCGATGCCATGCCGGGGGGCGGATGGCGGCGATCACTGATGGCGCCGGTGGGGCAGTACTCGGCGCAGGCGCCGCAGGATTCGCAACCGGCTTCCAGCAGCCCGGTGCCGGTGCCGGCCACCAGGTGCATGCGCTGGCCGCGATCCTGCAAGCCCCACACGTCACGGCCCTGCAAGTCGCTGCAGGCGCGGATGCAGCGCGTGCACAGGATGCAGCGGTTCAGATCCACCCGCAGGCTGGGGTGCGGATCGCTGTCCGGCGCGAACTGGATGGCCGGCGCGTTTTTCGGGGCGATATCGAAAGCCCGCAGCCAATGGCCGAACTCGGTGTCCAGCAGTGCCGCATCAATGCTGAGATCGCTGCACAGCAGCTCGAGCTGGGTGCGGCGCAGGGCATCGAGGTCGGGCCCGATGGTGCGCACGCGCATGCCCTCGGCGGGCCGGACCCGGCAGGCGGCGCGGGGCTGCGGATCGGCATCGATGTGCACCAGGCACAAGCGGCAGTTGCCGCTGCCCGGCAGGTCGGGATGATGGCAGGCCGCCGGTACCGCGATACCGGCGCGGTGCAGGGCGTCGAGCAGGCTCTCGCCGTCGCGGGTCGTGACGCGTTGACCGTCTGCCTCGATGTCAGTCATGGCCTGAGGATGTCTTCCGGCGACCGCGCAGGGGCGGCAACACCTTCAGCCTAGACAGGCTGTCGTGTCGACGGGCTGATCCTGATCAGCCCGGCCCCGCCCGCCCCGCGCACCGCGCGCAAGAGGCGAGGGAACACGCGGCGGGGGCGAGCGGGGCGGCAGTTCAGAGTGCGCGCGACGCCGGCGCGGTGCGGCCGCGGCGACGGCCGGCCAGCGCCGTCATGCCAATCCCGAACAACAGCAGCGAGCCCGGCTCCGGCACCGGCATGTTCCAGGCGCCCTCGATGACGTCGTTGCCACAGCTCATCGCCCAGTGCAGGGCCAGTTCCTGGGCGTTCAGAAGCCCGGTGCCGGCGATGTCGAACTGCATGCTGAGGCGGCCGTTTGCTGCATCGACCAGCCAGCTGCCGGTACCCAGCGTTTCCAGCAGCGCCGACTGCGCGGTGTCGACTGCGATCTCCTGGCCATTGCGGTAGATGCCACCGGAGAAGAAATCCTCGCTCAGCAGTGCATTGGCATCGTTGCTGGCGCCGTTGAGGCGATACAGCGTGCCGTTGCCGCCGCTGCTGCTCCAGCGATCATCCAGGGCGAAGCCGTAGGTCCACAGCGTCCCGGTGGTATGGTTGTCGCCGAGGTAGGGTGCGCTGCCGGCCGGGTTCCAGCCCGAGGCCAGGAACAGGTCGCCGTAACCGACGCCCTGGCGCACGCCGTTGACCGTGCTGGCGGGGCGGCCGGTCAGGTTGGCGAACAGGCGGTCATCACCGCGGCCGGCGAAGCTGGTGAAGATGTCCACGCTCAGTTGCGTGCCGACCAGCGAGACATTCATGCCCTGGACATCGAAATGGGCGGTGTTGCCGATGACATCGCCGTAGCCGTGATCATCACCACCGTAGTAGGTGTCGGCGATGTCGAAGGGCGTGGCGAGTGCACCCTGGCTGCCGAGCAGCAGTGCCAGCGTCATGTTGCGGAGATGCTTGTTCACATGTGTTCCCTGTCCGAGTGTTGTTGACAGGGCCTTTGCAGCTAGCGTGCCAGCTGGATGTTTTGCTTTGCCGCGCAAGTGCTTGCGCAGTTCACAAAGCTTTGTGAACGGAAAAAGCCGACGGCCGTGTCGCCGGGCGCCGACAGTGGCGGGATCAGCGGCTGTGATGCAGTTCCGGTGCGCGCTGTTGCGGGTGGTGCCCGCGGCGATGGTCGGGCCCGCGAAGCCGGCGGAGCGTCAGGGGGCGCCGCCGTGCTGTCGGCCGCGACGCCGCCCCGACCCCGCGCTGCCCATCGTCAGCGCTGGCGTATGAACTCGAAGCGCCCGCGCAGCATGGTACTCAGCACCACGGTTTCGCCGAGTTCGCTGTTCGGGACGCTACCCACATCGCGATCGACGAGGATGAGGTTGGCATCCATGCCGGCCGCCAGCCGGCCGCGCCGCCCGGCCAGGCCCAGGGCCCTGGCCGGATTGGTGGTGTACATGGCGATGGCCTGCCAGCGATCGATGCGTTGCTGCGCGCCCAGGTGTCCGGGCAGCTTGCCGGCCGGATCGGCGCGCGTGACCAGGCCCTCGATCGCCGGCCAGGGATCGGGATCGCCCACCACCGGCCAGTCGGAACCGGCCATCAGCAGCGCACCGGCCGCGGCGATCTCCCCGGCGCCCCACAGGTGCTCCGTGCGTTCCTCGCCGAGCAGCTCATGCCAGTGCGCCAGCGGCGGGCCGCCGAGGCCGGGTGCCCAGAAGTACGGCGAGAGTTCACAGGCGACGTTCAGTTCAGCGAAGCGGGCGAGATCATCGGCGTGCACGAGGTTGCAGTGGGCCATCTGGTGCATGGGCCCGTCGGGGCCGTTGGCGGCACGGGCGGCGGCAACCGCCTCGAACACCGAGCGCGCCGCGGCATCGCCCACGGCATGCATCTTCACCGTCAGGCCGCGGGCGTCCAGGGCCGTGACGTCGGTGTTCAGCCGCGCCTGCGGGTGCAGCGTGCTGCCGGTGACGCCGGCCTTGTCGTTGTAGGGCTCCAGCATGGCGGCCGTGTGCAGCATGGGCACCCCATCGATGAACATCTTGATGCCGTCCGTGCGGATGCGCGGCCCCGTCCATTGGCCGCGCTTGTCGACCAGTTGCTGCTGCGCCGGAAACGGCGGGATACCGGGGAAGTCGACCTGCCAGGGCAGGTGGGCATCGACATCAACGGTGAGCTCGCCCTCGGCGGCGAGCGCCCGGTAGGCGTCGAGTTCCTGCTCGGCCGTAAGCGCGGCGCTGATGCTGGTGATGCCATGGCGGTTCAGCTCCTGGGCGGCCCAGCGCACGGCCTGCAGCGCCTGCGCCGCGGTGGGCGGCGGGATGACCCGGGCGATGAGGCCCTGGGCGGCCTCGCGCATCACGCCGGTCGCGCGGCCGGTGGTATCGCGCTCGATGCTGCCATCGGTCGGGTCGGGTGTGTCGCGGGTGATGCCGGCTTTTTCGAGTGCCGCGCTGTTGGCGATGGTGTAGTGGTAGGACTCGTGCACCAGCACCATGGGCTGGTCCGGCACCACGGCATCCAGGAAATCCCGGTCCGGCCGGCCGTCGGGGAACACATTCTCGCGCCAGCGTCCGCCGGTGATCCACTTGCCGGCCGGCGCGGCCCCGGCGCACTCGCGCAGGGCCCCGGTAAAGGCGTCCGGGGACAGGTCCGGGCTGAAGTCGCATTCGTACAGCGCCTTGATGCCGGCCATCTGCGTGTGCACGTGGCCGTCATGGAAGCCGGGCAGCATGGTGTTGCCACCCGCGTCCAGCCGGCGTGTGGCCGGGCCGGCGAGGGCGCCGACCTCGCTGTTGCTGCCGACCGCCAGGATGGTCTCGCCGGCGATGGCGAGGGCCTCGGCGGTTGGCTGAGCTGCATCCATGGTGTAGATGCGGGCGTTGGTGATGATGATGTCGGCCGGCGCGGCCAGCGTGTTGGCGCACAACAGCAGGGCCGCTGCGCAGAGGCTGTCCCGCAGCGCGCTGGTATGGGGCATGTTGGATGTCTCTGTCAGAAGGTGGCAGTCAACAATACCACCCGCGGCGGTTGTGCGGCGCTGATGCTCAGGCCGGGGCGGCTATGAGTGCCCGGAGAAAGGATGCCGTGGCCGGTCGGCGCGCCTGGCGGGCCTGGATTCTCGAGCCCTGGTCAGGATTGTCGCTGCCATTGAGCCACAGGCTTGCGCAATCCAGCCTGGCTGCCAGCGAGGTCATGGCGCCGCCGCGCCGCCGCGGCCACCCGGAATCGCCGCCTTCGAGGCTGGTCGCACCCAGGCTT
>CAYGQN010000005.1:1171-6734 GCA_964351795.1 uncultured Gammaproteobacteria bacterium | reverse complement strand
GCCTGCGGGTGTTTTCCGTTTCCGACAGCATGCGCAATGCCGCCGTACCGGCTATCTCCAGGCGCTGTTCATCCTGCAGTTCCGCGATGGCGGTCATCAGGCGCAGCCGCGTGCCGGCCGGCCAGTGCAGCCGGGCAAGTTCCTCCAGCAAGGGATACTCGTCCAGCTGCTGCACCGGTATCGGCACCAGGATGCGCAAGCCGTCGAGGCTGAGCGCGGTGGTGCTGTGCACGAGTTCCACCGGGCAACCCGCCGCGCTGATCAGCGTCTGGCCGGGGCTGTCTCCCGGCAGGCGTTGCAACAGCCCCTGCCGGTTCTGCCAGTAGACGATCATGTCGCTGCGGAAATGGGTGCGCAGCGACAGCAGGCTGGAAGCCGGATCCCCCGAGCGGACGTGGCAATTCAGGCGCGTCAGCATGCCGGCGGCCGCGGGTTGCGCTTCGATGGCCGCCAGACATTCGCGGCGCAAGGCCTCGCAGAACGTCTGGCGACCGTCGGGGCGCTCTTCGAGCCGGGCGAACCCGGCATCGCCGAGGAATGCCACCGCGTCCACCTGCAGGTGCAGGCCGGCGAAGCGCTGCAGCAGGTAGCGGATCAGTTGCGTGACATCGCTGTGTTCGTCCAGGGCGATGAGGATATCCATTCTGCCGTTTCCGTTAGTGGTTCGCGGATGCGTGCGCGGGCCGTCGACGGTCAGGCGGCCGCCGGAACACGGTGTTCGGGTTCATATTCACCGTTGCCCGGTTCGATGACGGTGACCTGGATGCCGCGCTTGCCGGCGGTGCGCAGGAAGTCATCGATGATTTCCCGCACGTCGTGGTTGATGTGCACGCAGCCGCTCTTGTCGATGGTCAGGTAGCTGTTGTCGGGGATGCTGGCCAGCTCCTTCTTGATGGCGCCCTTGTTCAGAAACGTGACTTCCTCGGAAAGCTTCATGGACACCAGGTGATGGCTGGAGTCGGGGTCGACCTCCTGGATGTGCAGGAAGTGCGAGTTGCGGTAGTTGCGCTGCAGGATCAGTATCACCGCAACAGCCATGCCCAGGCCGACACCGGTGAGCAGGTCGGTCAGGACAACGCCGGACACCGTCACGATGAACGGCAGGAACTGCTCATGGCCGTGGCGCCACATCAACTGGAACAATTGCGGGCGCGCCAGCTTGTAGCCGGTGAGCAGCAGCACGGCGGCCAGCACACTCAGGGGAATGAGGTTGAGCAGCCGGGGCAGTGTTGCCACGCACACCAGCAGCAGCAGGCCATGCAGGATGGTCGAAGTACTGCTGCGGGCCCCGGAGTGTACATTGGCCGAGCTGCGCACGATGACCTGGGTCACCGGCAGCCCGCCAAGCAGACCCGACACGATATTGCCGCCACCCTGGGCGAACAGTTCCCGATTGGTGGGTGTGGTGCGCTTCAGCGGGTCGAGCTTGTCCACGGCTTCCACGCTGAGCAGCGTTTCGAGGCTGGCGACCACCGCCAGGGTCACGGCGACGGTATAGACCTGCGGATTGCTGAACTGGCTGAAGTCCGGCGTGATGAACAGGCCGGCGAACTCGCCGATGCTGGAGGCGACCGGCACCGACACCAGGTGTTCGGGCGTCAGTGCAAACCCCGGCGCCAGGCGCAGGAACAACATGTGCGCACCCACGCCGAACAGGACCGCGGCCAGCGGCCCCGGGAACAGGGTGAAGGCCTTGTGCCTGTGGACCAGGACCTTCTCCCACAACAGCAGCAGGGCGAGCGAGACGAGTGCGATGACAATGGCGGCGAAATGAAATGCCGAGAGCATCTCCGACAGTGCCGACAGCGTGGTACCGCCGTCGACCTCGCGGAAGGCCATGTCACCGGCCGGGTCGTTGTCGTAGCCCACGGCATGCGGTATCTGCTTGAGGATGATGATAAGGCCGATGCCGGTGAGCATGCCGTGAATGACGGCGGACGGGAAAAAGTAACCGAGCACGCCGGCGCGCAGCAGGCCGAGAACAATCTGGATGCCGCCGGCGATGACCACCGCCAGCAGGAAGGCGTCGAATGACCCGAGGGTCTCGATGGCAACGAGGACGATCACCGTCAGGCCCGCCGCGGGCCCGGATACACCAAGCGGCGACCCGCTGAGTGCACCGACCAGGATGCCGCCGACGATCCCGGCCACAAGGCCGGAGAACAACGGTGCCCCGGAGGCAAGTGCGATGCCCAGGCACAGCGGCAGGGCGACGAAGAACACGACAATACTTGCCGGCAGGTCATGTCTGAGGTTACTCAAGGCATTTTTCATGGGGAGCGCCGCCGCGGTTGTCGTCATGCCGCCACGCCGGGCAGGCGTGGCGGATTGAAAGAATGATTGCGAACACCTTAGATCGCGCCGGCTTACATAAAGCTTTCTGCCAGCGCTGGAAGGTCCCCTTCAAGCCCTGCGATTTCGCACCAAAGTTGTGCAACACTGTTCGGGCCATGGTGTTCATGTTGGCGGCAACCCTGGCCGAGGCGTTCGATCCGGGGCCTGCATGCTATTTTTTTCCGGGCGCGCCCCGCCGGGCGCTTGCCCCTTGCCGGTGATTGCATCCAGGACGACACCCGATGAACCTGTTACTGGTCGAGGATGACGAAACCATTGCGCAGGGTCTCGTCCGCTTTTTTGAAAAGGACGGGCACACCGTGATGCATGCTGCCAACGGCCGCTTCGCGGACGGCGCCCTGCTGGCCCACGATTTCGATCTCCTGGTGCTGGACCTCGGCCTGCCGGACATGGATGGCCTGGACATCCTGCGCGGCCTGCGGCGCGAGCGACGCTCCCTGCCGGTGCTGGTGCTGACGGCCAGGGAAGGCGTGGAGCAGCGCGTCGCGGCGCTGAACGCCGGCGCCGACGACTACCTGGAGAAGCCCTTCGACCTGCGCGAACTCGAGGCCCGTGCCAAGGCCCTGCTGCGCCGCAGCCACAATGATTTCGGCCAGGAGGCGAGCCTGGGCCCGCTGACCATCAACCTGTTCGAGCGCAGCCTGACCGTGGCCGGCCAGTTCATGACCCTGCCCGTGCGCGAGCACGAGGTGCTGGAGGTGCTCGTGCTCAATGCCGGTCGTGCCGTGAGCAAGGCGCGTCTGCTGCAGCGCCTGACGCTGGGCAACGAGGCGCTTGGCGACAATGCCGTGGAAGTCTACATCCATCGCCTGCGCAAGCGGCTGGAGCCGCTTGGCCTGCGGATACGCACGGTCCGGGGTGTCGGTTACCTGGTTGAAGAGGCCCCATGAGAAAGCCGGCCACCCTCCGCGGCCAGGTGATGCTGCTGTTGAGTGTTCCCCTGGTGCTGCTGCTGCTGATTGAGACCATCGTCTCTTATGCCCTGTCGCTGAACGTGGCCAACGCGGTCTTCGATACCTGGCTGCTGGATGCCGCCAACTCCATTGCCCAGGAGGTACGCGTTGGCGATGCCGGCCCGCGCTTCATCGCCGACAGCAGCGCCATCGAGGTGTTCGAGTGGGATTCCCTCGACGCCACCTACTTCCGCATCTCTGACGCTGCCGGCCGTCCCCTGGCCGGCGACCTGCCGATCCAGACGCGGGTGGATCGCCGGCGGTTACTGCAGGCACCCGTTTTCACCGATGTGAGCCAGCCGGGTGCGGACCTGCGTGGTGTGAGCCTGCTCAAGTGGCCGGACAGCGACAAGGAAGTGCTGGTGGAGGTGTACGAAACACTCAACAAGCGCCGCGCCATGGCGACCCCGGTGCTCGGCGCGGTGCTTGCCAAGAAGCTGTTGTTCATGGCTTTGGCGCTGATACTGGTGTACCTGGCACTTGGGCGCGGTCTGCGGCCGCTGACACACCTCGCCCGGGACGTGCGCAATCGCTCGCCGCGCGATCTGGCGCCATTGATGCCCGGGCCAGAGCCGCGTGAACTGCAGGCACTGGTGAACAGCATGAACTCGCTGTTGTTGCGCATTTCCGATGCCATCAGCTCCCGGGAGGAGTTCATCGGCAACATCGCGCACCAGATCCGCACCCCGCTGGCCGGTATCAAGCTGCAGGCGGAACTCGGCCAGCGCGAGGACGATCCGGATGCGATGCGGGAGAACTTCCAGCGTATCGCTGACAGCGCCGACGGCATGTCGCGGGTGAACTACCAGCTGCTGTTGCTGGCCCGCGCGGAAATGGCGCTGGATCGCGGGATACGGGCGGGCCTGACCGACATTGTCTCGATTGCGCGCCAGTGCTGCCTGGAGCTTGGCCCGCGCGCGGCGGAGAAGGACATCAGCCTGTCGCTGGACTCACCGGGTGTGCCGGTCCGGGTGGCCGGCGAGGGCACGCTGCTCGCCGAGATGCTGCGCAACCTGCTGGACAACGCCATTCGCTACGGCCGACCGGGCGGCCAGGTCACGCTGAGTTTCGAAGTGGGCGAGCAGCGTCTGCGGCTGCTGGTGGACGACGACGGGCCCGGTATCCCCGCAGAGCACAAGGCACGGATTTTCGAGCGCTTCCACCGCGTGCCCGGCAGCAGCGCCGGCGGCTGCGGTCTGGGCCTGGCGATTACCCGTCACATCGCCCGGGCGCACGGCGCGCAGCTGCTGCTCGCCGAGCCGCCCTCCGGCACCGGGACGCGCTTCATCGTGGATTTCAGCGTCGACCCGCAGGGCCCGCTGTAGAGGGCCTGCCATCCCGGGCGGCCTCCGGCGGCAGCGATCGACATGTCCAGGCGAGGGGGGCAGCCTGGCCTGCCGGTGTCCGGCTGCGGGCGTTGGCCCGGGCTGCACGAGAGCAGGCAGCGCGGCGGCGCCGCGCGGTTACCCGGCAGGGGAGCGACGGCCGCTCGAGCCGCCGGGCCCGCCCCGCGTCGTGCGGCGCAAACCTACCGTTCGGTCGCCGGGGTACGGCTGGCACGATCGCGGGCCAGGTCCGTTCGGGACTTCAGCCGCGGCCGCCAGATGGCGACCGCCACGTTCACCACGCACATCACCAGGATGAACCACAGCGTGCCCCATTCGTCCTTTGCCAGGGTGGCTACCACGGCGGGGTCGATTTCCCCGTTCATGGCCCGGGCGGTGACTTTCGCAGCACGCTCGGCCGGCCCCTGCACCCCGCCGAGCGTGCCCTCGAACATCGACAGGCCGAGCAGGGCCTTGACCCACACCCAGCGCTGGTTCATGAACGGCGGATGCACCGCCATCGCCAGCAGGCCCGAGGTCAGGCAGATCATCAGCGAGGGCAGCAGCAGCAGGGTGCAGACCCGTTCAATGCCATGGCGCAGCACGGCGTACTCGGCCAGCGAGGTTGGCGGGGGGGCGGTGGACAGCAGGATGATGTAGATCGCCACCGCGCCGGTCAGGCCTATCGCCCCCATGCTGTGCAGGAACTTCAGCAGGCGTTTGGTGAACAGTTTCGACATGGCGGATGTGTCCCGGGGCTGGTCCCTGCACACCATACTGAATTTCCCGGTGCCACTGGAGGGTCTGCAAAGCTCTGGCGCAGGCCCGGCCGGTATGGAGCCGGTACGGAGCCGCGGCGGTGGTCGGCCGGCACGGGGGCGCTGCCTCGTCGGCGGCAGTGCGCGTTTGCCTCGAGCCGCGCCGACCCGG
>CAYGQN010000005.1:634-1161 GCA_964351795.1 uncultured Gammaproteobacteria bacterium | reverse complement strand
CAGGCCGCGACACCGGTGGAGTCGCCGATGCAAAACCGCGCCGGCGTCACAGGCCGGCGAGCACCGTGTCCAGCGTGTCTACCAGCACGTCGGCATGGTCGCGACTGAAGCACATCGGCGGGCGCAGCTTGAGCACGTTCTCGTGCGGGCCGATCCGGCTGATGAGCACGCCAGCCTCCTTCATGGCATTGATGATCCGTTTCGCCTCGGCGGCCGCCGGCGTCTTCGTGGCGCGGTCGGTGACCAGTTCCACGCCGAAGAACAGGCCGTAGCCGCGCACGTCGCCGACGATGTCATGCCTGCCCATCAGCCCGCGCAGCTGCTCGCGCGCGTACTCGCCGACATGCCGCGCGTTGTTGATGAGATCTTCGTCGCGCAGCACGTCCAGCACCGCCTGGCCGGCCGCGCAGGCCACGGCACTGCCGCCGAAGGTGTTGAAGTACATCAGGTCCTTGCGGAAGGCGTCGACGAGTTCGCGCCGCGCCACCGCACCGGCCAGCGGGTAGCCGTTGCCCATGGGTTTGCCC
>CAYGQN010000005.1:0-624 GCA_964351795.1 uncultured Gammaproteobacteria bacterium | reverse complement strand
ATCTTCGGCAGCGAGGGGATCCCGCAGCTGCCGAAGATCGTGCACAGCAGGATCCCGGCCACGCCCATGCCGTCGCGATGGAAGCTGTCGATGACATCCTGGACGCGGTCGGCATACCAGGCGCCCAGCGCCTCCGGTGCCACGCCCTCCGGGGGGCGATAGGAATCCGGTGGCACGCAGGCCCGCACCCGGCTGCTGCCACCGCCCCCTGGCATGCAGGTGGCCAGTTCCCACACCGCTTCGGTGTTGCCATGGTAGGCGCAGTTGGTGCAGATGATGCCCTCGGCCCCGGTGAGGTGGCGCGCCATGCGCAGGGCCACCTCGTTCGCCTCGCTGCCGGTGCAGGTCAGGATGGCGGTGGTGAGTTCCGGGTCGAAGCTGCTGACCAGGTTCTCGGTGTAGTCGAGAATGGTCTCGTCCACGTAGCGGGTATGGATGTTCAGCGTGGCGGCCTGGCGGGCGATGGCTTCCACCACGCGCGGATGACAATGGCCCACGTGCGGGACGTTGTTGTACACGTCGAGATAGCGGCGGCCGTCGGCGTCCCAGACCCACACACCCTCGCCGCGCACCAGGTGCACGGGCTCGTCGTAGAAGATGGGCGCACCGGCGCCCATCTTCTAC
>CAYGQN010000004.1:0-28976 GCA_964351795.1 uncultured Gammaproteobacteria bacterium | reverse complement strand
CCTTGACCAGCAGTCTCATGGGTTCAGCCTCCGTCAGGCGGCTTCGGCGCGAACGCCCTGCAGGCGCTCCACCAGCGCGGGGATTTCGGTTAAGGCCTCGCGCTTCGAAGCCTGATGACGTTCGTCACCAAACTCCTGGTACTCGATGGCAAGGAAATCAAAGCTCTCTGCGCCGAGGTAACGCGAGCAAGTGCGAATATGCGGCACGAGGTGGTTGTGCGCGGCATTCTGGCCACCGGGCTCAAAGCCGAACTCACCCCAGGAGGCCAGTACGACGACCTGCTTGCCGGACAGCATGGGCTCCAGGGGCTTGTCCCCGCGAGCGAGGTCGAAGCTGAAGGTCCGGTCAATGCGGATGATCTGGTCGAACCAGGCCTTGAGCGCCGCGGGCATACCGTAGTTGTACATGGGCGCGCCGATCAGTATCAGGTCCGCCGCTTCAACCTCGTCAATCAACTCATCGGACAGGGTCAGCAGTTCACGCTGTGCGTCGCTGCGGTCCTCACCGGCGAAGGCGGCGGCGATCCAGGCCTCGCTCACCGCAGGCGGCGGCGCCACGCCCACATCCCGCTCCGTCACTCCGGCGTCGGGCTCCCGGTACAGCCATTGGGCGACAAAGGCATCTGTCAGTTGTCGGGTCAGGGAGCGAGCCTGGCGGGCGCTGGCGTCGATTCGAAGCAGGTGATTCATGAGGTGTCCTCCGATGCAAATATAAGTGAGATTTATTTGGTCAATGCTTTCGTCGGAAGTATTATTTCTCCTTGCTAAAGCAGGATACAAAGGAGAAAATTCCTTCCATGGATGAACTATTTTCATGTATAGATGTTCGCGCGACTGCCCCCGCTGCCCGCCCTGCGAGCCTTTGAGGCGGCGGCGCGGCTGGGCAGCTTCAAGGCGGCCGCCGAGGAGTTGTTCGTCACGCCCACCGCGATCTCGCACCAGATTCGGTCCCTGGAATCGAGCCTGGGTGCGGGCCTGTTCGAGCGCAGAACGCGCAGTGTGGAGTTGACGGAGGTCGGCCGGGCGCTGGCACCGGCGATGACCCGGGGTTTCCTGGAAATCCGTTCAGGCCTGGAGAACGCGCTCGATCAGGTCTCGGTCATCAATCTCTCCACCACACCGGCATTCGCAACGCTGCGACTGGTGCCGGAGTTGCCGAGGTTCTACGAGCGCGAACCCGACATCCGGGTAAAGATCGACACCTCCACGCAACTGGTGGACCTGCATCGCGACCGGGGTACCGACCTGGTCATCCGCTACAGCATCCATCCCCAGGAGGGGCTGGCTGACCTGCCGCTGATGGCGGAGCACTTCATCGCCATGGCGGCACCGTCCCTGGTCGGGACGGACATCGCCATGGAAGGAACGCTGCTGGAAACACGCTGGCAACAGCCAGTGCTGGGCGATGTGAGCTGGGCCGACTGGTTTGAGGCCGCGGGACTGCCCGTCCCCGATGAAAGCCGGCTCGTCACCTTCGACGAGGAACTCTACGTATTGCAGGCGGCTATTGCCGGCCGCGGCATCGCCCTGGCAAGTTCCGTGCTGGCGGCGGACTTCATTGCCCGGGGCCTATTGCAACCCATGAGGGATGAGGTGGTGCTGCCCGGCGCGAGTTACCGGGCGTTGGCGCTGCCGAGGACCATGGACAACCGAAAGATCCAGACCTTCCTCGACTGGTTGAAGGACACCTTCGGCAGCGAGATCAGCGCTGGGCCGTGAGCTGCTCGGCGACCTCCTCGGGGCAGGGAATCGTCACAGAAGGAGGGGCAAGCGCAAGTTCTCGCTGCGGCAATTGCCTGAGGAACTGGGCATCCTGAGTAAGGCCTGCCAGCTCAAGGGCTATCGCCGTGACAGGTGAACAACTGAAACCGGAGAGGAAGCGGACGCACCTACAATTACAAGGATTCTTAGCTAGACTCCGTCCCAATGGCCATTGAACAATGAGCGGAACAACTTAAGGTCATTGGCCGCTTTGTGAAGCGCATCAGTCAGCTCCTCTATTGAGACTGAATCAAGCCCAAACTCATGTATGCTCTCTTGATTCCCTCGAATCGAATCGAGAATACAGTCATCAGTGAAGATTAGTGATTTAGACCCCTCATGACCCTTTTCTGCCAATCTCTCTTCCCGCTCTCGAAGAACCGTCGCCTCGTATAGGACCAGCAACTCCCCACGATAGAGAACAAACTTCGAAAGAGCGTCTCTCAGAACCGCTTTATCGTCTTCGAGTAATGCAGACGCGGCAATTTCGTCCAAGTCGCCATTGAAAATTCGAAGCAATACCGCTCGTTCGTACTCTCGGAAGTTCGCCATGACGCTACAGGATTCTTGCCGATTTCCCTAGAGTCGGTCTCCAAGTCACCGCAAAAGGATGATGCGAAAGCCGAGCTATTTGCAAACGCCACAACATCGTCCGTCAAAGCCTATCAGGTTAGTCCGATCAACGCAGAGGATTCGCATTTAGGAACGCAAAAAGACGGAAATTGAATTCGGCCGCTGCTTCAATGTTTAGCAGATGGCCTACTTCTTCCAGAATGACGAGTTCTGAACGTGGCACCTCCGCTGCGAGGTATCGACTGTTCTCAGGAGGCAGTACTTTGTCATCGCCTCCGACGATTACGAGGGTCGGGACATTGATTTGGCCAAGCACATCCCGGAAGTCGGTCGAAACAATGGCCCGGATCGTCTGGCAGTAGGGCTCCGCGCGCAACATCGACAAGGATTCCACCAGCCTGTCCCGAGTGACAGCGCTCGCCCGTCGACCAAGCAGGACTTCGACCACATTGGGTGCTATGTCGGCCGGGCTGAGTCCGCGTTCAAGAGGCGACAATCGCTTCTCGACGAAATCCTTCTTTGCGTCCTCCGGCAGGATCCCGAGCCCGGCTGATGTTGCAGCGAGCGTCAGGCTTCCTACCCGCGCCGGGAATCGCGCGCAGAAATCCTGAGCAATCATGCCCCCCATCGAGAGCCCGACAATGTGTGCTGTATGGATGTCCAACGCGTCCATGAACAACGCGAGATCATTCGCAAATTCAGAAAAGACGAGAGATGCCGAGTAATCGTCGCTATCTCCATAGCCACGGGCATCCCAAGCGATCGCATCATACTTACCGGCGAAAGCCTCAAGTTGCTCTTGCCAGTTTGTTCGGTTACCCCCAATCCCATGGAGGAATATTATGGGTTCGCCGGCTCCGGCACGGTCATATGCAATCTTCCTACGCTCTGCGCCGATATAAGCCAGTTCCAAGTCAGATACCCTTTTCTTAAGCACGGACCGCGATGGCCTCTATTTCCAGCATCAGTTCAGGATATACAAGCGCCTGTACCTGTACGCCTGTGCTGGCAGGCCGATGCTCCCCGAAAACCTCTTTGCGCACTTCGAAGTAACCGCTGACCAGGTCCCAATCGGTAATGTCAATCGTAAAGAAGGTGGTCAGCTTCACGATCCTAGAGAAGTCCGAACCGCATTTTGCAAGAATGGCTCCGATATTCTCGAAGCACTGCCGAGTCTGTGCCCGGATGTCCCCAACGCCGACGATTTCGCCGGAGGCACTGAGCGCAACTTGCCCGGACAAATACACGGTATCGCCAACGACCAGGCCCTGCGCCAGCGGAAAGTCGGCGTCCCAACTCCAGCCCGGGTTGAGTATCTTCATCTCTTTCATCGTCCATTCCCCATCCTACTTGGCCTCACGCAGAAGCTGCTTCAATTTCGTTATTTTTTTCCCGATCACTTCGCATGGAACCCCGTAGCTTGGCCGTGGCTGATTCATCGACAACGCCCTCTGGCTCTTTTATGACTACCCCATAGTCGCGGGCCGCACCCTCAACGGATACATATTCATCCAGGTAGTCTCTCAGTACGGCGTCCGGGTCGCGCTCTAACGCGTCCCCCCAACCCCCTCCGCCTTCGCTTTGGGCGAACATGACTTCGCCCTTGGACTGGACGTAATTCTCTTTCGCGACTCGGACCGTCTCCTCATCTTTTTGCCCATATTTGAGAATGACGTAATTCCCCGCTGCAGCACCGCCGCCAGCGAAGCCCATCAACGGCCGCCGACTTGCCTGAACCTGGATGAAATTCGAAACCGGATTAGTCGTAGCCACCCGCTGCATCCAATGGGCGGGCGAGCCTCGCCACTTTCCAGGCGCAGCGGTGTCCTGACCGTATTCATTCTGCAGATAAAGGAACGGGAACATCACTTCCATCAGCTCAAACGATGGGATCTTGAGAGAGGCATGCGGTGCCGAATATCCTCCCCAGCCGTCCGTGCCGCATGCTGCTCCACTGGACGTTGGAGTCGTGGAATAGTCGAAACTCACATAGAACTCATCGTCGTAATATGCATTCTGGCCAAACACGGTGTTGATCGTCAGATCGATGAAGGCAGACCCTGTTTTCTCGGGAACGATTTTCTCCAAGGCTTTCATCACTGCCTGACCTATATCGTTCCCGACGCAAAGCGTGGAATTTCCAACAGGGGCAGGCGCATACGGATTCACAACCGAGCCTTCCGGAAGGCGGGTCTGGATAGGGCGGAAGAACCCGGAGTTAAGCGGGATGTCAGGCATCACCACCGAAAACTCCGTATACACCCACGACAAGGTGTTCCCAGTAACGCTGTTCACAAAACCCTTCGTCTGCGGATGCGTACCCTCGAAATCCACGAGGCAGGTATCCCCTGTGACTGTGATAGCCACATCAACATTGATGTCCTCTGCCCCGGAGAAATCGTGCTCCAGGATGCTCCGCCCCCTATACGTGCCATCCGGCCACGAAGCGATTTCTTCGCGAACCAGGCGCTCGCTATACCCGAGTACGTAATCCACCGCTTCAAGAACGGTCTGCATTCCGTACTTTTCAACGAGGCGCTTTATACGATCTTCGCCTACCTTACAGGCTCCGATCATCGCATTAAGGTCCCCATCCATCGTATCGGGCAACCGATTGTTCGCTCCCAGGAGGCTCAGGACATCTCGTCGCATTTCTCCCTTTTCGCAAATCTTCATGGGGGCCAGCCGAAACCCTTCCTGCCAGATCTCTGTTGCGGCAGAGTTGTATCCTCCCGGAACCGGCCCGCCAACTTCAATGAAATGCGCCCTAACTGCTGGAAAGAAGACCGGCTTGTTGTTGTAAAACACCGGTTTCATGAGGGTCCAATCGGGCAAATGACTGCCCCCGAAGTATGGATCCGTCGCCAGCACGATATCCCCATCGTTCAGGTTGTATTTGAATGCCGAAAGAAGCGTCTCCACAGAATGCACTGATGCGTAAATGTGCACTGGCTGTGAGTTCGCCCTCGCTAGCAAACTGACGCCGCGACCATCGGCATAAAAGACCCCCGTGGAGTAATCATGTGCTTCGCTGAAAACTTGAGAGACGGCGGTGTTCTCCATCGTCTTGCTAATCTCTTCCGAGACAGTCTCCAGATATTCCCGGATTATCTCCGCTGTGACTTTATCGACCATATCCAAACCTCGCGCTCTACCGATGACCCCAACGGGCACAAACCCAAATCCAGGAACTATCCCCTAGCCCCCTCGCGCATGTCGAGTCGCATCCTCGTTAATCTGCTTGGTCATTGGATCAATAACGACCTTGTAGAAGTCTCTTGCTGCTTCCAGCGATATCAACTCATCGTTGTAGTCCGTCAACACGGCTATCGGATCCCGTTCCGAAGCCGGACCGCACCCGTTCCCGCCAGACATATAGAACTCAAGGCTTGCATCACCCTCAAGTAGGACATCAACGATTGCGTCGTCAACTCTCCTCAAACCCGATGGTGAACTGATAACAACCGAATTTTGCAGGATACTCAGCTCAGACACCGATGAACCGTCAATGCCCACCTCGGTCATCACACAGGCAGTCAACGACAAGGTCCCAGTGCGAGGCTCAAGTAGAGACAGCCGCGTTCGCGTCCCAAGACCGCCGCGCCACTTTCCGGCCCCACCCGAATCCGTTGAAAACTCCAGTTCTTCAACGAGCACATCATGCTCGCCTTCAAACATCTCGATGGACGGCAGCGGTGTTGCCGCAGCAGCACCCGGCATACCCCACCCGTCTACCTCAAGCGCGGCACCGCCGCCCCCCTGCAACAGGGTTGCATAGTCCACGAAGCCCACCTGCTCGACCGTTTGCCCATGCTTGATATCCCGGTGAATACAGAACAACAGCATCTGATCTGCTGTGATATTCGGGATAGGGGACGCCACAAACCCGTTGAACGCTGCCAATACCGCTTTAGCGCATTCATGGCCAGCATGGTGCGTTCCCCATCCAATCGGGGCCGGAAAGGCGGGGTTTACGAGGCTGCCAGCCGGGGCATTGATACTGATAGTCCGCATGACCCCGGCGTTGGACAACAAATCTTCCGCCAGAGCGGCCTGGAGCGCCAGGAACACCAGAGATTTCGTCACGACAAGCGGGCAATTGACGAAAGCCGGCGATTGCTGCTCCGTGCCATCAAAATCGACCACTACATCTCCGCCGATAACCTGCACAGTCGCTTGAATCTTGAGATTCTCCCTGCCTTTGCAGTCATGTGCCATCATCGCTGACGACGAGTAGCGCCCATCGCCCAGTGCAGCAATCAGTTCCCGAGCGTGCGTTTCGGCATAATCCAATACCCAACCGGCTGATTGAAGCAACTTCTCCGCGCCGTACTCGCTTACCAGTTCATTGATCCTCAGGCTGCCAATCCGCACGGATGCCAGCATTGCTTCAAAATCCAGTTTCAACGCATCCGGGCTACGACTGTTCAGGCAGAGTGTGTTGAGGGTGTCTTTACACAACTTCCCGTCCCTATACAGCTTAACTGGCGTGCACCGCACACCCTCTGCCCAGATGTCTTCCGCCCTCGGATTGATATTGCCGCGAAGGTCTCCACCGAAATCCTCAGTCTGCCCACGAACTGCCAGATAAAGAATGATGTTGTCATCACTCGCAACAGGCAGAATGAGCGTGAATTCCTGGACCTTGGTCCCCCCACCATAAGGATCGTTGGTTAGAAGGACATCATCAGCAGTGAGGTCGTATTGGAAGAAGTCGATTGCTGAGGCCAGGGTTTCGCTCAGCGGGTACATGTAAAGTGGGTTATCCACCGCAACGAGTTCCCGCGCCTCGGTGAAGATACCCGCGGCGCAGGCGCCCGAGAGGCTGATGGCTCGAGAATAGGCTGTGTTGACGAGTGTCGCCTTCATTTCATCGACCACTGCGTCGAGTTTATTGCGAAGAATCTCAGTGGTTATCGGGTCATAGTTTGCCATGGTCGCTTTATACCTCCACCGCGTTTAGTCGAGGCTCTCGATCACATACGTCGAGTAGTGATCCAGCATGGCTTCCTGGCCCGGATAAATCACGATGGTTGTCTCCGGCTCCTCGATAATGGCTGGACCCGCGATGAGGTTCCCAGGTTTGACCGCAGTGCCGTCATACACCGCCGTTTCCACAAACCCCAAGCCATCAAACATAGCCTGCCGCTTGCCCCGAAGGGCATGGGTCGGATCCTCATCTGAAAAGGGCTGGCTCTTGTATCGCATCGTGTCCCGCGTACCCACGATGTCCGCGCGGACATTCAGGATTTCCGCAGGCTGCTCAGGACGTTTGAAAGAATACAGCTGCTCATGCAACTCGTGAAACTCCTGAATTGTCTTCTTCAGGTTCAGCTCGGAGACACGTTTTGTGCGGGATCGGATAGGCACAGTTACCTCGTGGGTCTGACCAACATAGCGAACATCAAGGGCTCGCTGGGTAAAGACTTCACCGATTCCCGGCGTGTCCTTCAGTAAGGCCTCCGCGTCATTCTCAAGCTCCTCGAAAAGGCCGTTCAATTCTGCAAGATCGATATGCGTAGTTCTCGAGATGAAGCTCTTTACCCGGCTAATCTTGAAGTTTGAAATCAAGCAACCCAGAGCGCAGAACACACCGGCGTTCTTTGGCACAAGGATCGTCTTGATACCGAGGTCCTTGGCTTGAACCCCCATGTGAACAGGGCCCGCGCCCCCAAACGCCATCAACGCAAAATCACGAGGATCGCGACCCCGGGAAACCGAAACGTACCGGATGGCGTTAGTCATTGCTCCATTGGAGATTCGGAAGATGCCACTTGCCGCTTCTTCGATGGTCATCCCCAGCGGTTTGGCGATTTTCTCATCAATAGCAGCGGCTGCTGCGTCTTTATCGAGAACAATTTTGCCTCCCCCGATAGCACCCGGGTTCAGATACCCAAGGACGAGGTTGGCGTCCGTCACTGTAGGATTGGTTCCGCCGCGGCCATAGCAGGCCGGACCGGGGTTCGAACCTGCGCTTCGCGGACCCACGCGCAATGCTCCTCCACGATCGACCCACGCAATAGAGCCGCCTCCGGTACCAATGGAGTGAATGTCAATCATCGGGGTGGCGACGCGGTATCGATTCACCCAGGAATCAACCCCAATGTCTGGCTGACCATCCTTGATCAGGCACACGTCATAGCTCGTTCCGCCCATGTCGACGGCGATAATGTCCTTATAGCCAGACCACTCACCGACGGCTACGGCAGCGGTTACACCGCCGGACGGCCCCGATTGGATCAATTCGACGCCACGCTCGCAGCAGAAGTCGACGTCCATTACCCCGCCATTAGATAGCTTGACAAAAAGCTGACCACCGAACCCGTTGTCGTTTAACCGCTTAGTAAGACGCGTGAGATAGCTGCTTAGCTTCGGGCTCAAGTATGCATTGAGCACGGTTGTGCTGAATCGCTCGAATTCCCGAACCTGAGGGAGCACCTCCGAAGACAGCGAGACGTGGGCCTCTGGATGAACTTCAGCGATGATCTCCCGGATTCTCTTCTCGTGCGCGGGCTGCCTGAACGAAAACATCAGACATACCGCAATCGCATCGACCCCGAGGTCCTTGAGAAATGACACCTCCTCGCGGACCTCATCCTCATTGAGTGGCTTTACAATTTCCCCCAAGTGGTTGATCCGTTCAGTCACGCCACGGCGCTTTTGCCGGGGAATGATTGGATGGGGAGCGGGAAGCTTGATATCGAAATGATCTTCCTTGAACCCGGATCTCAAGTCGATGATGTCTCGGAAGCCCTTGGTCGTAATCATCCCGACGTTGGCCCCTGAGTACTCCAACATGGCGTTGGTGACCACGGTCGTCCCGAGGACCAGCGTGTCACAGGCTTGAAGGAAGGATTCCGCAGTTAGCTTGTAGTGTTCGGATATTTGATCGACGGCATTGAGAATACCCGTTGCTTCATCGCCCGGCGTGGTCAGCGTTTTCCCGGACAGCGTTGTGCCCTCTGCACGGACAACAAAGTCGGTAAAGGTACCACCGACATCGATACCAAGTTCATATCCCATCTCAGGAGGCTCTCCCAGCGGCTTGTGACAGCTCGTTCTATAGGTTCTCAACCGTCCTTGCGGCACCGACCACCCAAAAAGTGGTGCTGTGGACGGGATCTAGGTGCGAGATGATACCCGCCGACGTCCGGTCCCATCATGGTTGATCCAACCTATCAGCTTTGCGATCACCGCATGCCTGCAGCGAAGTCGACGCCATGCACCAACCCGGGTCATGCGCACCTTGCATATCTGATAGGCAGCTTCCGGCGTATGGCGATTAGCCCGGAAGAGTATTATCGGGTGCTGATTTTCCCGTGATTTGGCGACGCAACCTTCCGAAGAGCCATTTCGTTCTTCCTCAGCTATTGAGACTTGGGGGTCTTCATGCAATCGAGTAACAATTCGCCTGTGTTGTCTGCCTATGCAATTGGACTCCTTTTCATGTTTGCAATCGCGGAGACCACGGTTGCGGCAGGTACCGGTGCGCTGGAGGAAATTGTAGTCACGGCAAGACAGCGCGAAGAGCGCCTTGTCGACGTTCCAGCGACCATCACCGCATTCACGCAAGAGACAATTACCAGGGCCGGAATCGAGCGCCCAGAAGATTTTGTTCGACTCACGCCGGGCATTGTCATGACGAACAACGTCGAGGCAGGCGATGCGGCGGTCAGTATCCGCGGCATCAATAAGGCACGTGATGGAGAGCAGAGTTTTGCATTTCTGGTCGACGGTGTACTCATCACCAACCCTTCGGCTTTCAACCGGGAGTTCGATGACCTGGCTCAGATCGAAATTGTGAAAGGCCCCCAGAGCGCTCTTTACGGGCGAAGCGCTATTGCGGGCGCCATAATCGTCCAGACGCGAAAGCCAACTGACGATTACGAGGCGGGCGTAAAGCTCCAGGGCGGAAACAACGATACATTCTTTGGTTCTGCCTATGTCAGTGGCCCCCTCATTGAGGGTGAGCTGTACGGCAGACTCCATGCGAATTACCGAACCACCGATGGCTTTTTTCGCGATTCGTTTCTTGATTCCGCTGCGGTCGATAATCTTGAGAACTACAACATTGACGGACGGCTGTTGTGGGAGCCAAACGACCAGCTCGAAATTGATACGAAACTTCGCTACAGCGAAGTCCCGGATGCAGGTGCTATACGATTCAATCAGAGCTTCGGATTTTTCGAAGATGTCAATGACCATGACTTTGTCTGGCAGCAAAACATCAGGCCCGTCAATGAGCAGGAGACAATCGAGTTTTCGATCAAGGCCGATTACGACATGGGTTGGGCGACGGCCACTACCTGGTTTCTCTACAACGACATTGAGGAGTTGGTGTATGCCGACGGAACACAGGCCGGCAGCTTCGTATTCGCAACGGAGCCGAACTGCATAGCATCGACTGCAAATCTTTTTGCTCAAGGTGTGACGCTGCCGCCACCGTCGTTTCTTGGACCGACCCCCTTCGCCTCTGCCTTGCTGCCGTTTTATGGACCGACGACTTGCGACGGCTTCCAAACGCAGACGCGCGAGCAAACGGACTACAGCGTCGAGTTTCGGTTGACCTCGTCAGCGGATCAGCGACTCCGGTGGCAGGTCGGCTTTTACTATCTCAGCCTTGATCGTAACTATGCACTCGGCCAGGGCATTGATACCGGAGAAGACCGGACTATACGGAACGCATTCGTCCCCGGCCTGACCGAATCACTCATCCAGTCCGATTTTGATACTGAAGTCATTGCCGGCTTCGGGTCGATTGCCTACGACATCACGCCCGATATCGAGTTCTCTTTCGCCCTAAGGTGGGATGAAGAAGACCGAAGCCTTTCAAACGGCGTACCGCCGCCCAACGTTGCCACAACGCAGTATGTGGACTTCCTGCTGCCCGCAGATGGTATTCCTGGTGGATCACCGCTTAACCCGGTGTTCGGTTTTCAGGCGGGTCAGCTGGTTAACTCCACGCCCGACCGGAATAAAGCTTTCTCGCAGTGGCAGCCGAAGGTCTCGTTGACGTGGGACGTCACCGACCAACACACACTTTTCGCTAGCTGGGGGATCGGATTCAAGAGCGGCGGCTTCAACGCAGCTGGTTCAGCCGAGATTGTGGATGTGTTCATCAACCAGGCCATCGGCACGCCGGTCTTGAATGTCGACGAAATCTTCCGCAAAGAAGTAACCAGCGCCTTCGAAATCGGATTCAAGTCCCGGTTCGCTGACGGTAGAGTCGCTGTTGAGGGAGCGGTCTTCTACACCGACGTTGACGACATGCAGTTTTTTGAATTCGTGGTCGGTCAGTTCGGTCTCTTGCGCACCGTCACCAATATCGATGAGGTGTCGCTATTCGGTGCAGAATTGGGTGTGAACGCCCAGATTACAGATCAGCTGAACGTCTATGCCGGATGGAGCATCCTGAACGGGGAAATCGATCGGCATGACGGCCGCCCCACCACTGTTGGAAACGAGGTTCCTTATGCGCCCAAGTGGACCGGCAACGTTGGTGGGCAATACGTCACTCCCTCCTTTCTTGATGGTGTCGACTTTCTCGCCCGGATCGACTGGTCCCTTGTAGGGCCGACATGGTTCCATGCTATCCAGGACCAGTCCGCCCCGACGGTCTTCGGATTCCCCGCGGATTACACGAACACCGAGCGGGACACGTACGATACAATCGACATCCGGGTAGGTTTTGAAGGCCCGAACTGGTCCCTGACGGGCTTTGTCAGGAACCTCACTAATGAAAAGTACCTGGACGAGGTAATCCCGGTCCCAGAATTGGGCGGGTCCAACGTGGCTCCCGGTATGCGTCGTGCTTGGGGCGTGCAAGCCTCGTATAATTGGGATTGAGCCACTACAGCTGAGCCAAGGCACGCCATGCCACTGGTGCAAAATCTGAGGTCCCGCGAAGCAGAGACACTTTGGAAAGGCCAAGAGGTAGAGGAAATAATCCTCGAGTTCATCGAGTCATCCAATGACGTGTTTTGGGTGACGCAGCTCGGCCCGGAGCAAGAGGTCTATGTCAGTCCGGCTGTTGAGCGCGTTTGGGGCGTCACGGCAGAGTCGTTCGAAGATAACCCACGCAGGTGGGCGGACAAGATTCTCCCGGAGGATCGACAAGAGGTTCTGGAAGCTTTTGAAGCCTGGCTCTCCGGCGGAATCGACGCGAAATTCGATACTGTCTTCCGAATATTCGGCCCAGACGGAGCGATCCGCTGGGTACACGACCGGGGTATCTGGATTTCCGGGGAACCGGGCGGCGTTCGAATAGTTGCCGGTATCGCGAGTGATATCACGGAGTTAAAGGAAACAGAGCAAGCACTTCAAGCGCGCGAGGCAGAGCTTCGCAATGCGCTCAATGAACGAGAACGGGTAAACCAAGACCTCCACGACAATACACTTCAAACCTTGTACGCCATCGGCCTCGAGCTGGACGCGGCGCGGCTCACGCTCGATTCTGGCCATACCGCACTGTCCGACAAGCTCAGAGCAGCCTCGCTTCGACTGAATGAAGCTATCCAGGATATCCGGGATTTCATTCGAGCGGGCGCAAGCCTTTCCCGGCAGGCCCGTGGCCTTCCTCGAGCAATGAAGGACTTGGCTTCAACATTCAATACCACTGACGGGCCACGGATTGTCTTTTCGGTAGATGACGCCGCCTGCAACCAAATCCCGAGCCACAAACATCTTGATATTCTGAGCATCATTCGGGAATGTCTGAGCAATGCGACCCGCCATGGCTCGGCCAGAAACATCAGGGTCCAAGCATTCATGAACGACGGGATCGACTTTTCAGTTTCTGATGACGGTATCGGATTTGATGTCGAAGCGGTAGATACGCCAGGGCACGGCCTAAATAACATCCGCGCGCGGGCCGACCGGCTTGGCGCCGCACTCAATGTGGTGTCAGGGCGCGGCAACGGGACGACCGTCACCGTAAGATTTCCGACATAGGGTTGCTAATTCAGATGCCATCGTCCGACCCGATTCGAATACTCGTCGTTGACGACCACGAGGTTGTCCGTTTAGGTCTGAATTCGCTTTTTGAACTAGTGAACGATATTGAGGTCGTTGGGGAAGCAGATACCAGTGCGGGCGCCATTGCAACGGCACTAAAGCTTGAGCCCGATGTGGTTCTCATGGATATCCGTTTACCCGATGGCTCTGGCGTCGATGCTTGCAAACAAATTCGCCAACGACGCCCTTCCACGAAAGTCCTGTTTCTCACTTCATATGCGGATAGCGAAACTGTCTTGTCTGCCATCGTGTCCGGTGGCGACGGGTACGTTCTGAAAGAAGCATTCAGCGACAATCTCTTGAATGCAATACGCAATGTGGCTGCAGGCAGATCAATGCTTGGTCCGGAGGTAACCGGCGATGTGCTCTCCTGGATCCGCGAGGCGTCCCGGAAGGATGAAACGGTCAGTGACGAGGCGCTCTCCGGTCAGGAACGAAAAATTCTATCCCTGGTGGCGCAAGGCAATACGAACGCAGAAATCGCAAGCGAGATTGGTCTAAGCGTTCAGAAGCTCGTAAGTATTCAAGATAACATCCATAGGAAGCTGGCCAGGCCATCCGGGGCTACGGAGGGCAGAGAGAGCAGCCTAGGTTTGAATGAACAATAATGGCAGACCATCTCATGGCCGACCGGGGGGCATGGGCACCGAAGCCTCCAGATGTCTCTTTATCCTCTGATAGAGAAACTCGCCCGGCCCACTTAAGGCGAATTTTGACGATGCTGTCAGCAATAGCACGCGATAAATCGGCTGCGGGCCTATCTCAACGAAATCAAAACGTTTGGCATCGGTCTCCCTTTGTAACATGCTCGGACACAGAACCGTGTAGCATCCGGCCTGCTCTACTATTGCCTTTAGCGTATCAATGTCGTCGGCCTCGTAGAGTGGCGATAGTGCGACACCGGCTCTTCTTGCTGCGTTATCAAGGACAGCGCGGATACCGTGGGCCCGACGGGGTAGAGCCAACGTCACATCTCTCAACATCGCGAGGTCTGTTCCGCTAACAGACGAGCCGATTGATCCTGAACGTCCAACAAGGACGAGACATTCCTCCTGAACTTTCTCGGCAATAATGTTCCTACTGGTCGGCAGCTCGTACAAGAGCGCGACGTCCAGCTCGCCATCCATCAGTGATTGCTGAATCACATTGCCAGGAGCTTGCGCAATCTCGATCGACACTTTGGGATATTTTCGTGAAGCATCAACGATGACCGGTACCAGTAGCTCCGGAGATATCGAGGAAGGAACGCCGAGTTTAAAGGTCCCGCTAGGGTCTGCAGTAAGCGAAGATAATTCGCTACTGAGCCTGCTGAGCTCCCCGAGAACCACCCGGCTCCTCTCCAGGAGTAGCTCCCCGGCATCAGTGACAGAGACCCCCCGGCCATCCCGATGGAGTAGCTTGATACCGAACTCTTGCTCGAGCGCACGAACATGACGACTGAGGACAGATTGCTCCAAGCCCAAAACAATGCCTGCTTTGGTGAAGCTGCCTAGCTCGGCTACATGAACAAAATAATTGAGTCGCTTAACGTCCAAAGGTCGGCGCCTCCGCATCCCCGGAGCGCCATGGTACTCATTCCTTTACGTGCGACATAGCCTTGCCGGGGCCAGTCCGCCTCGGGGTTTCCCCTTCCGCGTAAGGCGGGGCCTGGCATGGAACGTCGGCCGGCCACTTACCCCTCCCCACAAGCATATTGCCCAGCGAGGAATACCAAAGTAGATCTAATACAAGAGGCGCTGCAGGCGAATTTGGTCCACTTGGGCGATTGCCGCCATCAGAAGATGCTCACCCAGATCAGGACTGAATCATCTTGACCGCTCGTGTAAGCGTGGCATCCCGAGAACGGGAACGGCCTGATCATAAGCCTTCCTGTACAAGGCGCGCATGTACGGGGTATAGGAGCTGGCACTTTCGCGCATCCGCGGAACGTCTTCCCTCAAGAACCGCTCGGCAGACTCCCGAACTTCCAACTTTATTTCATCTTCATCAACGCTCACTATTTTCCGATCCCGCATCACGATGCGACCATTGATGATGCTGTGGCGCACGACCTCCGAAGACACGGAATACGTCAGGCTATTGATCGGATCGGCAAGCGGTATGAAGCCCCACGCATCGCGGTCCAGTAGGATGATATCCGCCTTCTTTCCCGGCTCAAGGGTTCCGATCTCATCGGCCATGAGCCCGCTTCGCGCCCCGCCTATAGTAGCCATGCGAAGCAGCTCTAACGGTGATATCCAGCTCTCGTATTCATCCGATCGAAGGGTATGCATCAGGTTGGCGACCTTGATCACCTCGATCATATCAATGCCGTCCGCAGTGCAGATTCCGTCACTGCCCAAGGCCACGGATATGCCTGCTTCCAGGAGCGCCCGAACCGGCGCAATTCCGGCGCCGGTCTTAAGATTGCTCAACGGGTTGTGAATTGAAGTGACACCATGATCGGCCATGAGTGCGATGTCATTTTCGTCGATCCAGATTGTGTGAACCAGCGAGAGGCGATCGGATAGAAGGCCAAGATCGGCAAGGTAGCGAATCCATGATTTGCCATGCTTATCCTGAGCCTCGGCTGCCTGCACCTTGGTCTCGAGGCAATGACTATGCACGGGAACGGCATGACGTGACGACAGTGCATCGACAGCGCGCCACAGATCAGGCGAACATCGCTGAGGACCACACGGTGCGAGGTGAACTCGCACCAGGTCGTCACGACCATGCCACTTGGCATGGTGCTGCTCAAAAAGCGTGACCCAGTGATCCGCAGGTGTTACTGGTAGTTCCAGAAGCTTTTGATATAGATCTGCCGGGAATGTCTCTTGCACGTAAGGCAAGGTTTCAACAAACGGAACATCCCACATGTCCACGGCAGACCAGATGCGAACACCGATATCAAAAAATGCCTGGATTGAGTGGTCCTGAGCATCGGCGGTTGCCGCCAGATGAACAAAATCATCCTGAAGCGTAGTGCATCCGCCTCGAATGGCCTCGATACCTACCAAAGCCGCTTGGAGGTATTCCTCCCGGGGATTCAGAACGCGGGATGCAAAAGGCGAGTGAGCCTCCAGAAGCCATGGTTCGAGCGGCGCATTCCGGTAGACGCCTTGCTGAAATCCTTCAACCGAATGGATGTGGGCATTCACCAGGCCAGGCATCGCAATGAGAGCTCGACCATCAATTATCTCGACGTCGTCTCCCCCCTCGTACCCAGCAGCCAGCCCCTTACCGATTGCTGCTATTCGGTCTCCGGATATCACTAGGTCAACTGGCGAAAGTTGCTGGTTCGATTGATCGCCAACAACGACATACGTGTCCTTGATTACGACCGTCATGAGGTTCCTCCACCGGACCGTTGACACATACCGCCTAGACTACATCAGTCATCGCGTGTTTTCTCGGCGCGCCATGGCAAGGTGAATTAGTGCTGGAAGGTTCAGCGGCTCTGCACCTCGATGGCAGCCCCTGAGGACAGCTTAGCGTAAGACCATTCGTGGCAAGTTGAGCAAACGGGCATGGATGCGGGAATCTCGGCATCACCCTCATGCGTCTAGTTTCAACGCTTTCCCAGCCGATGACACAGGCATAATTTAGACAGCGAAGCGCTAAGCGGCCTCAGCCATTACGCAAGCGCTTACAAGGGCAAAAGCTTTGCCCAAGAACGCCTCAGCCCTCTCGCGTGAACTGCGCCAGCCAGTCGTGGACGTCTTTTCGTGGCCATAGCCGCGTCCGGCAGCCGGGCGGTTGAATTCTGGGTGGCAACGGATGGCCCGCGCAGAGCTTGTTCCGAAGTCGCGAAACACTGATGCCAAGCAGTGCTGCGATTTCCACGTCGCCGTAGTAATGCTGGATCGACCCCAATTCAGTCAGACTTCCATTCCGTCCCATGGGCTGCTCCTTGCTATTAGCCGATGTATACTTTAAACCGCCAAATAGAGCTTGAGTCACGGGAAACCTCGCCGGGTAACGTCGCGCTTTCCCTGAGCGGCGGCGGTATGGTGAAGGCTCCGTTCCTGGCACAATCTTGTCACAATAGCGGCGAGATTTGACGGGCTCGAGGAAAACGGAGAGGGAGTCAAACTGTCTGTTTCAACGAGAAAATTTTTTAATCCACCCAACCAGAACGAGTGCTTGGCAACATTCACACGGCAGGGGTCGCTGGTTCGATCCCAGCATCGCCCACCAAAATCTCAATATGATGCCGTAAGTCATAGGAACCCACGTCGGTTCGCATGACCTGCCCCTCCCGGCGTTATCAGCATGGGGCGAATGATTTTCGCCCGATATCATCTGCAATAGATTAGCCCTGTTTCGAGAAACGCGATTTCGGAAGCTTAAAGTTCACCAGTTGCGATTGCGCAAGCTGCCCGAGAAAAGTGACCTGTAAAAGCCTTTGACACTGGATGACCCGCTGCCCGCGGCCAGCCGGGTGTTCAGGTCGCAGCCCAACTGCGATTTTTCGCTGTCAGCCCGACGAGATTGAGCATGGCGCTTGCCCACAATCGCTCCCGTTTTGGTCCCGTCGCCCTCCACCCGATCCCCGGTCGGAATCTGTGGCTGCCCACGATTCCACAACCGGGCCATGCTCCGTAGCGTCGCAAACCAGGTCAGGAGCTTTTCAAACGTTCTTCCTCGTTCGTGGAAACGGGCTCGCCCCCATCGGTGCCGGGAAGGATCCTGCACTGCTCGAGCAGCGGGCGAAGCGCATCCACGTGCCCGGCGAGCGCGCCGCGCGCGTCGTCGATGAACATGTCCCGCTTGTTGCGCCACAGGACATAGGCAGGTGGTTGGACGTCGGCCAGCTGCGCCTCAAGCGCGCGAATGACAGGCCACTGCCCGTAGTAGCGCGCGTTCAGGCCTGCGGCCCACTGCTGCACCCGGCCAACAAACCATTCACGGATCACCGCATCGAGGATGTCGGCCTTTGGGTTCTGCATCCCGTCAAAACACAGTGGCCGGCGCTTGATCCGGTCCCGAACCACGTTGGAAGCCGCTTTCAGGGTGTTGTGAATGGTCGACCACGCCAGGAGCTGCCGGCCACCGCTGCCACGACGAATCACATCCAGTTGGCCCTCGAGCCTCGCCGAATCGACCGTGTAGTCGCCCTCCCGCCATCGCTGGATGTCAGCGCCGAGTTGCTGGAGTGACAGCAGCAGCGCCGTATCTTCTTCGAACTGCTGTGGCAACGGCCCGCTTCCCGCCTCCCAGAAATCGCGGAACTCCCCGCCCCCCAATGTCGCCTGCCAGATCGCGACAGGCAGCTTGTCGCGTTTTGATTCCAGCACCCGTGCGAGGTCGTCCGCCAAGTCCGGGTGGTCGTCCCGAATCGCGTCGAGGCAATCATCGCCGAGCCGCAGGAAATCCAGCTCGTAAACAAGCCGCTGGCTCGGCCGGGCAAGACGACCGAGGCTGCTGTTCCTCTCGGCGACCACCAGATGCAGCTCGCACTGTCTTATACGCAGGAAGTCAAGAATGTCGAAGGTCGCTTCCGCAGCCTCGAGCCGAAGTTCGCGGACGGTCGGCAATCTTGGAAAGCTTGCCTCAGCCCCCCGGTGGGACTCCTGCTCCAGCACGCGCTCAAGCCGCGTCAGGTACTCGGCCAGATCCGCCGACGGCCCCGAAGAGCTGCAGGCGGCCAGGCACAGCGCAAGCAGGAGAAAGGCGACCCGAATTAAGTTCATGTTCCCAACGCGCGAAAGCCTGCAAGGTTAACACTGGATGGATACGACCCTCACTGGCCCATCTGCAATCAATGGTCCAAGCCGGCGCACTGGTCGTGCGCTCCGGCAGACCACGCTCCGATCCCGGTTCCCTGCCACCGAGGACACCGCGCGCCCCGCATTGAGCGCTGGCCGGTCTGTGTGACGTACACTGAAGCGGCACTCTAATGGGGACAACGCCATGCCTGTTGAAATCCAGTCGATTGAACCGCAGCGTACCGCGCTGATTGTCGTGGACATGCAGCACGATTTCGTGGCCGAGGGCGCGGCCCTGGAGACGCCCATGGGCCGCGAGGTGCTGCCGAACATCAAACGGCTCGTGGACGAGGCGCGGCGTACCGGGATGCGCGTCATCTACACGGCCCACGTACACCGCCGCGACGGCTCGGACATGGGCCTGTTCGCGCAGATCTGGCAAGCAATCGGGGAGGGCAAATGCCTGGTCGACGGCGAGCCCGGCTCGGACATGATCCCCGAGCTGACACCGGCGCCCGACGAAATTGTCATCAAGAAGCACCGCTACAGCGCCTTTTTCGGTACCGACCTCGATATCGTGCTGCGCAGCGAGGGAATAGACACGCTTGCCGTGACCGGCGTCACGACCGAGAACTGCTGCCACGCCACTGCCCGTGAGGCGATGTTCAACGGTTACCGCGTCGCGTTTCTCTCGGACGCGACCGGTACCGTCGATTATCCCGATGCCGGTTTCGGGGCGATCAAGGCGGCCGAGATTCACCGGGTCACGCTCGGCATCCTGGCGGTAACGACCGCGCACGTCATGACGACCAACGAGTTCCTGGCACGCATCGCGCACCCGCGCCCGGGAACGGCTGGGCTGGCAATCTGAATACAGCTTTGCGCGAGCCATCGCGGACTTGCGCCAGCGCCGGGGCCACCGGAGTGACCTCGCACGGCAGGTCGGGAGCAAGGCTTGTCACGCTACCGGGTATCCGGGCGGGATCTACCCGGTGACCCGGTGACCTGCTGAACGGTCTCGTCGGTAGTCTCCTCAACGACCCCCTGGAACGGGCTGAAGGTCACAGAACCACAAGTCGCGAGCCTCGCGGGGTAGTTGCGTCAGCACCCGTTCAAGGTCCTCGGGGTCGACCTGGCGGCGCAGGGCCCAGGCCGTGACCTCGATGGCCTGGTCGGTGGAGAAATTGTGGTCGGCGCGCAGCTGCCGGACCTCCGCATTCATCCATTCGAGCGGACCAAAGGGCCTGATCGGCTCATCGAGATCCCAGTCGGTGACGAACAGGGCGCGCAGACCGATCGGCAGGACCTGGGCGAAGGCGATGGCCTCGGTGATGGTCAATCGGCGGCGAAACACCTGGAAGACGCCCTGGACCATGGTGTAGGTCACGTGTGTGCTCCAAAGTCCGGCCCGATCCCGCACGTCGACCAGGAATTCATAGAACTTGGCCGAGGCGCGTTCATATTCTGCGGGTACGGTCATGATTCGCTGACTTCATCAGTTGGAATGTTGTTGAATACCCCGTCATCGTCCGGCGATCCGGGTCTGCCGTCGGCATCGAATCCTTGGCAGCTGTCGCTGTGCTGCGGCTACGGCGCTCCTGCTCCGCTCGGCACTTACCGTTGTTCCAATCCTGATGGCAGGCTTAGTACCGGTCGCCCGAAACCAACCTCAGGGCTCAATGAATGTGCGGATCTCCCGAATCAGCGCATCGGGCTGCTCCTCGATGACCAGGTGCCCGGCATCTTCGATGATGCCCAGGCGCGACCCGGGAATCATCGCGTGCAGCTGCTCGCCGCGCTGCAGCGGAATCCAGCGATCATGCCGCCCCCACAGGATGAGGACAGGCATATCGATATCCGCGTAGCGGGGATGAATTTCGTCTGTGTAGCGCTGCTCGGCCTGGGCAATCTGGCGGTAGAACGCCGCCTGTCCGGACTCCCCGGTCCAGGGCGACACGATGGCCTGCCAGATCCAGTCGTCGAGTTCGGCATGGGCCGCTGACTGGACATAGGCGCGCACCACGGCCTCATGAATGTACCCGGGCAGACCGGCCAACGCCGCCTGATGCTGCTGGACATGACGAAAGAATGGCGAACCCCAGGGTGCGACGGCGACAGGATCAATCAGCACCAGCTTGCTGAATTCCCGTTGGCCAACAATATGCGTCCGCAGTGCGGTTGCCCCGCCGAAGTCGTGACCGATAACTACAGGAGCACTGACTTCCCAGAGGTCGAGCAGATGCGCGAGCAGTTGATTCTGGATGCCGAGGGAGACATCGCCCTCCTCCATGCTCGACTGACCGTAGCCGACCAGGTCGAAGAAGTGAACGCAGTGGTCGGCAGACAGGTCCTGGATCAGGTGGCGCAGATTGAACGACGACCACGGCGTTCCATGAACAACGACCACCGGTGGCCCGCTGCCGATCCGGTCAAAGCGGATGACTCGACCACGGAACTCCGTGTGCTGTTTGAGTCTCCAGGGCAGCATCCATGATTCCTGCTTGGGTCCTTATGAAACGTTAACACACAGATTACGACACGCTGACCAAGGCATCTCACGCATGCTCATGGCTGGAGGCGGCACGTCCGGTCGGCGCGATCCTGAGGCCCGGTCGCCTTGCCCTGGTCCGTGGTTGTGCTCGCGCATCGACAGTCCCGGGGTTCCCCGGGGCACTCCAAGGCTTGCACCCGGCAGTCCATGAAACCTGCGGCGTTTCACCCGCCACATCAGCTCCAGCCACGCCGCTTCCACTGGCTCAGGCAAGCTCCGCGTTATCGACATCATTCTTCTCGTCATGGGATAGTAGCGACCAAATGAACCGATTCCTCTGGCTATTACCGGCGTGGATCACCCCTGCCCTGATTGCGGGCATTCTTGGCTGGCGGGGCATCTGGGGCACAGGTAGTGCACTCATTGAATACCTGATACCGGTACCGGTTGCGGGCGGTTCCCTGCACCTACCGAGTTTCTTCGTACTCGCAGCCCTGGTCATCTCTTTTGAGCGACTGCCCATGGCCGTCCGGCGGGTCATACCGGCAGTTGCTGTCGGCATCTTCCTGTGCGCCATGGTGTTGCAATCCGATACGGAGCGTCTCGCCAACTGGCTGATGACGGATTACCAGCCATACGGTTCGCCCCTCAGGTTCGGCGAGAATCCTGTGCTGCTCTTCCTGGCGACAGATGCCTTCTATGCTGCGGTTTTTGCTTTCCTGCACGGCATGCGCCCTCCAGCGTCCGTGTGGGCCGCCACAATTGTCGCGCCGTTCGTGGTCGCGGGCCTGTCCGTGTTCAACATGGCCGGCGGCGGTGGGCTCAGATTCGAGATCGGTGGTCCACACAATTTCGATCGCAGCCGACAAGCGCAACTCGTTTTTGTGTCCGGCCCCTATGACGAGGCAGCCTTCAAGGCCTGGCTTGCCGAGCGAGGCGAACTTGGTTCGCCGTGGGGGAGTCCCAATTTCGAGCAATCCGCGATCTATTTCACCAACAGCCTTGCACTGGCGAAGTCAAGACGGCTCGAGGGGCTTACACCCGACTCCGTCGTAGCAACGGCTTGCCAGTACGAGAGTGACCTGTCCGTGCACTGGCATGAAGGCAAGTTCGATTGCTTTGATGGTCGACCCACGTTCGAGTCGCGACTAATGACGATTTACGATTCATTGCCACCGGGGTCGGACCGTAAGGCCAGACGTTGGCTCGGGGGCTGGGAGATTTGCAGGGATTGGATGCCGCGGGACGACGTCGAGCGCTGGATGACGATTCGACTCGAGTCCGAATGCAAAAGATTCTGGTCGCGAGGGCTCGAGGAAGGCCACGAGTTGGTTCGCAAGCTCGGGCCCGGCACGACCGAGTCCGAAAGGATCGCAACGGCACTGAAGGCCATTGAATCTCGTCCCGGCGGCGAGGAGCGCTAGCGCCGGCCGCCGTGTGTAGCCGGCCGCGCCCCCCTCCCGGCGAGCACACACACGAGGAAGTGGGCCTCAAGGTTCGGTGCCCTGCCTGGGCACGGGTTCGGACACATAAATGACGCCTTGGCCCGACCATCGCTTCCGGCGTCAATAATCAACACCACTTGCAGGCCGCCCGGGCAACAAATGTGGATCACGCCGGGGAATACAAAGCCGGGTGATTGCGGGACTCATCGTGGCAGAGGGCTAGACCCGCATGGTTTTCCGCATGCGGGTGAAGCCTACGGCACAAAGCAGGACCAGCAAGATTACCTGGAACATGATTGGCAGCGCGGGTACCCTGCGCGGGTTTTCCCAACGCTGGGGATCAAATGGAAATGCATCAGCGTTGTCCCCGACGCCATCCCCGTCGCTGTCGATAGTCTCTGTCGGATCCTCTGGAAAGACGTCTGCGTTATCGCCCACCCCATCCCCGTCCGTATCTGTGGTCTCCGACGGATCCTGGGGGAAGACATCGAAGCGATCGGCGACACCGTCGTCGTCCGTGTCAAGAAGAAAGTCCACGTAACCGATGTCGGTATCAGCCCGGTACACGGCAACAAGTTGCGACGGTGCGTCGACGATCTCGACGGTAAAGGCGCCACTGAAATCGCCGGCGACCTGCACAATCGGCAGGCTCAATCCTGGGTCCGCCTGGAAGCCCGCTTCCATGATGATTTCCATAACCCCGGCGGCCATAAGGGTTCCCGAGACGACCATTTTCCCGAATTCAGCCGCTGAGGCGACACGGATCCGTATTCGCGCCGTAGGTTCGAACGCAAGGTCGTGTGCCTGGATCACGGCAGCCGAAGGGCCTGACTCCAGCCGCCCGGCGATCGATACCCGCCCGCTCAAGGCCGTGTTGGTTACCACAGATCCTTCGAAGCGGAGGGAATCGCCATTGATAAGGCCGTCATTGGTGAGGTCGGCCGCGATTGTCCCGTGACCCTGGATTCGCCCGGATGTCGAGTTGACGAGCATCCCGGCGTTCAGGAACGCGCCGTCGAGGCTGAGTGCTCCAGTGTTGACCAGAGTCTCATGCAAATTTCGGCCGCCAGAGACGCGAATACTTCCGGCATTCTCAGTGAGCTTGTCCAGTATGTTCGTCACGGCCTGATTTCCAATTACGAGCTCCGCGTTGTTCACGTGCAGGTCCTGCGAACCTGCCAGGACCAGTTCAGCGCCGCTGCTCACGGTCCACAAGCCCGTTTCCAGGGCGCCATCGACAATCTGTGCGACTGGCCCTTCTATACTCAGGCTTCCTCCGGTTACGGCGAATTGCTCTGGAATATCGATCGATCCGCGCACCGTTGAACTCCCGCTTTGAAAAATGACGTTGGAGGAGACCACTGAGGATTGGGCGTCAAAGTCGTGGTCTCCGCCGAAAACGATGCCAGCGCTCGCTTGCCCGGTGAAGCTCCCGCCACGGTGCGAACCGCCAGCCGTCATTTCGAGAACGCCCTGCTGCAGCACCACGAGGCCGGCGTTGTCGAATGGAACGGCGATGCTGGTACGCGCAGGCCCGGTCTTCGAATAAATGCCAACGTTCGTGAACAGTGATGGAGCACCACCAAAACGATTCACAACAGCGGAATCCGTGACGAGTTGATCGTGCCAGGTCCCTTCATTCCGGAGATTGCCTCCGTAACTCATCCAAATCTGACCACCGCTCCAGACAGAGTGCTGACGCGCTATTACAGCGCGCCCGAAAATTCCTTTGATTCCCGCGCCCTCGAGGTTCGCGCCCTGAGTGAAATAGGTAACGCCGGTCCCTGCGACGAGGTCGCGTTGATATCCGGCCATCCACGCGGCCGGCGAGTTCACCGTGACAGAGGCGGGTCCATCGAGTACGCCACCGTCCATGGTCAGGCGATTCAATTCGGTATCGTCATCCAGTATCAGTGCGCCGCCAGTCGCTTGCACCGTTCCGGCAAAAATGAGCGGCCCACTGATATGAACTTCTCCGAAGGACACGCTCAGAGTGCCATCAGTCCGCGTGAAATTCTGCGCACTCAGGGCGTGGTCGGAACGACTGAAATCCAGCGTGCCGGCGGGACCCAGCCGGTACTCTCCCGCGTGAGTCGCCGGCCCGAAGAACGACAGCGTCCCATTCAGGATCTCCACCGTGCCGCTCGAGTGGAAATCGGAGAAAATCATTCTGGTAAACCCGCTGCCGGTTTTCAGGTATGTACCGGCGTTCATGAACACTGCGCCACCGGTAGCGGTCCTGAAGTCCCCGAAAACGTTGTTGACGTCTTCCCAGATCGATCGGTTCTCAATGACTGCGCCGTTCGAACCACTGAACTGGGTTACGGCGGCTTGCACGTGCCCCTCATTGACGAAACGAACGCCGCGGATGCCCAGGGTTGTTTGCAGACCAACGACCGAGTTTCCCAACGTTCGAAAAACGCCAACACCGTCTCCGTCGATCCACCCATCCGACCAGGTCAGTTGATGGAGTACGGTCAGGTCGAAGCTTCCTTCAAGTGTGCGCGGGATATTCCACTCCAGTCCGTCAACGGTAACGGTGTCATTGAGGCGGACCTCATTCCAGGTGGAATTTATAGCGACATAAGTAAGGCCATCCCCATTATCGGGGTAGGTTCCATTGCAACTCGTCCAGTTGTCGGGGTTGGTCCAGGCACTGGCTCCGCCTGACCAGGTGCAGATGAAGTCTGCTGCGACAGCCGCCATCGGCAGTATTGTGAGCGAGATCGCGGCCAGGAGATGAACGCGAAACGACCGCTGGCGAACGCAGGTCGTCATCCTGGTCGCCCAATGGAGAATTCGCGAAGCCTTGTGGATGCAGTCACCTCGATTCCTGTCTACACGCGCTCCGTCCTTGGCGAAGCCGGCAGGCCGGCCGACGTGGCTTGATGTGCCTCTCCCACGTTGCGACCAATCGTGTCGTGCGATCAACTGAATCACCCGGAGATGACCGTTTTGTTACGGCCTGCCGGAGTGCCGATCACGGCGTCTGTGATTCTACGGACGGTTCACCTGCATCGTGAAGCCTCGCCGCGAGCAGCCGCCGATTGTCGATATTATCCAGGAGTGAATCCCGCGCGCCGCTGAACGAGAATTTCGATGATCTGAACGTCTTCACGGCGACCTGGGAGGTGTTCGGCCCGGACGCGATGGATTACACGCCTTGCAGCCACGCCAGCGCGGTGGCCGGATCAGTGAAGACCTTGAACTGCAGACCGCGGTTGACCGCCACGTTCTCGAGGAACTGGAAGTCCTGCCCGAGTCCGGGACTGTCATAGCTCACCGCCGTGCGCCACTCGAAGGACCAGTGTTTGCGCGCCCATCTCTCGGCGAAGTCGAAAGTCACCACGGTCGGCATGGGCACCTCGCTGCGCCAGCGCAGCAACAGCCGTCCGGACCCGGTCGCCCGCATGGTGCGGGCAATGGCTGCCCAGGCCGCCAGCGCGGCGCGGCGCTCTGCATGCAATGACGGCTGGCCGGAGATGTCGACAGACAGGTAACCCGCCTGCGGGGAGAAGGACAACTGGTAGGACATGAGCACTCCTTCGGAGCGCATCCGGCGGGACTACCGGAAAAGACACCGCCACTATGGCTGGGCGAATTATGGGGCCCGACACCCCGGCGTCCAGCAAAACCTTGTGATGATCACCATCGACAGCGTGATTCGAACGACGGTGTCGATCCGGCCATTTTCTGCTCCTGCCGTGCGCTTCTCCTGCAGCAAATCAATTTTCCGCCCCTTGGGCGTCCGTATACTGGAGCGGAAATGACGATGATTCCGGCGCCGTGGGAGGTCGCCGGGACAGGGAAGAGACTGGTTATTCACTCGACTCGTTTCGACAACATCCCGGGGGCGTCCCGCATGCGCCCGGCGCTGCTGGGCCTGATGGCGCTGGCGGTCTGCGCGGTTGCCGCGGCGGAGCCGTCGCCCCGGACCGGGCCAGTGACCCTGTCGCTGGACCGGGCGCTGGCAATTGCGCGTCAGGACAACCCCCGGATCGCGATCGGCCGGGCCCGCCGGGCCGCCGCCGAAGGCGCACGCGTGCGCTCGCGCCAGGGCTTTTCGCCCAGGGTGACCCTGGATGCCTATCACCTGCGGCTGGACACTTCCGTGCTCGACGGCGTGCCCGCCTTCCAGCCGGAATTTCCGCCGATTTTCCTCGAGCGCAACCTTGGTCCGGTGAGCGGCAACATTGCCAGCGTCAAGGTGGTCCAGCCGCTGATCAACGTAAGCGCCTGGAACGCGCGCCGCCAGGCCGGCCGGGCGCTGGAGGCCGCCGAGCTGGATTTGCACAGAGCCCGGCGGGAAGTGGACGTTGCCGTCATCGAAGCGTATTTCAGCGCGCGTACCGCGCATCGGCAGGTGGACGCCGAGCGCAAGGGTCTTGCCACAGCGCAGCGGGCGCTGCGCCAGACCGAGGCCGGGTTCGCGCAGGAACTGGTCGCACCGGTCGACGTGCTCAGCGCCAGGACGCGGGTCTCGGAAATGGAGGCGCGAGTCGCGGCGGCCCGGGCGCGCGTGGTCGCCGCGCATGCCATCCTCAGTCAGGTTCTGGGCACCGACGAGGACGTCGAGTTGCTCCTGACCGACCGCGTGCCGCGGCCGAGCCCCCCGGCGTCCAGGGTACCCGAACGCCAGCGGGTGCTCTCCGGGCGGCGCGATCTGCAGGCGCTCAGGCAGGGCGTGAAGGCGGCGGAATACGGCGTCAAACGCGCACGTGCGGCCTGGTTCCCGGACGTCAATCTCTATGCGCGCTATGACCGGGTCGACGCCAATGATCCGCTGGACGTGAATGGCACCGGCTGGCTCGTGGCGGTAAACCTGCGCTGGACGCCCTTCCTCGGCTTCAGCCAGGTGGGTGCCCTCGCCGAGGCCAGGGCGACGGAAGTCGAAACCCGGGCCCGTCTGCGGGCACTGCGCCAGGAGGCCTGGGCCGAGGCGCGCACCGAATACGCCAACTGGGAGGCTCAGGTACAGAGCTGGCAGAGTGCCTCGACTGCCGTGCTGGACGCCGAACAAGCGCTGGCCCTGACCGAGGCACGCTACGCGGAGGGTCTGGATGACATCACGGCGCTGCTGCGCGCACAGGCGGAGGAACTGGCGGCACGCACCCGCGAAATCAGCGCCCGGTTCCAGGCGGTTGTCGCCGCCGAACGGTACCGCCTCGCCGTCTCCAGCGACAGTCACGGCCTGCAGCCATGATCGTTTTGTCCAGGCGACCGGCTGGTCGGCGCACCGGCTGCCGTGCCATCCGGCGAGCGGGCGTGCCGGGGGTTCTCTTGACCGCGTTGCTGGCGGCATGCGGGGAGCATTCGCCGGGCGGTCCGGAACCCGGCAGCGGCGTTGAACCCGAATCCATGCAGGTGCGGACCTTCGTCGTCGGCCAGGCTGCCGAGCTGTCGTCGATCGTCGCTGCCGGTGCGGTAGCGCCGGTGCGTCGGGCCCGCATCGGTACCCGCCAGGCCGGCAATGTCGAACAGGTCATGGTCGAAGCCGGTGATGCGGTACAGGCCGGCCAGCCGATTCTGCGCGTCGATGCGCGGGACCTCAAAGCCGCGCTGCGGGCCGCCCGCCTGCAGCGCGACGCCGCCAGCACAGCCTGGAAGACGGCCCGGCGCAACCAGGCGAGGTTTCGGCGGCTGTACGAACAAGCCTTGATTGCCCGGGCCAGGCTGGAACAGGTGGAGCTGGCCGCTGACGACGCGCGCGGTCGGCTGGAGCAGGCGGAGGCGCAAGTCGCCGCGGTCGAGGTCAACCTCGATTATGCGACGCTGCGCGCGCCGTTCGCCGGCGTGGTCAGCGAGGTGCTGACCGACGTCGGCACTTTCGTCGCACCGGGCCCGCCGCTCGTGGTGTTCGAAGATCGCAGCCGCCTTGAGATCAATGTCGGCATCGCCCAGCAAAGTGCCACCCGGCTTCGGCCCGGCGAGACGCTGGCGTTCAGGGTGGCCGGCCGATTGCGGCAGGCGGTGGACATTGCTCGCCACGACCTCCGACAACAA
>CAYGQN010000003.1:30642-31046 GCA_964351795.1 uncultured Gammaproteobacteria bacterium | reverse complement strand
GTGCTGTGGTTCGACCAGCCTGATCTGCCGGTGGAGGAGGAGGCGGCCCTGGAACTGCTGGAGCGCTGGCTGCAGTAGCGATTATCCGGCCGGGCCGTTCGCGCGCCGTTCAGGCCCGCCGGCCAACACTGACCGGCAAGCCCGCCCGGCCCCGTGCCTGGCACCCTGGAACCATGAAGCGGAGACCGTGATGTACACATTGACCTTCATTCCCCACGATGGCGCCCGCCGTCCCCTGGCCGCCGCGCTACAATGGCTGGCCGCCGGCCTGTTGCTGCTGGCGGGCGCCGCCGGCGCCGAGGGCACGGCCGTGGTCGAACCGGGCCGGGAGGTGGCCATGGAATTCACGGTCCGGCTCGAGGACGGCTCGGTGGCGCAGAGCAATGTCGGCGGTGAACCCATCG
>CAYGQN010000003.1:26629-30632 GCA_964351795.1 uncultured Gammaproteobacteria bacterium | reverse complement strand
TGTTCACGGTCGGCGCCGGTGACATGCTGCCGGCCCTGGAGGAGGCTGTCCTTGGCCAGGCCGTCGGGGAGCAACGCAGTTTCACGCTGGCACGCGATGACGCCTACGGCGAGGTCGACCCGGCCCAGATCGTCGAGGTCGATGCCGGCACCATCCCCGAGCAGTCACGCCAGGTCGGCGCGGTGATGATGGCCACCGACGTGCGCGGTGTGAAGCGGCCGGTGCGGGTCACCGCGGTCAAGCCGGGCAAGATCACCCTGGACTACAACCATCCGCTCGCCGGCCACGATCTCAGCTTCGATGTGAACATCGTCGACGTGCGCTGACCGCCCCCCCAAAGTCCCGGCCGGCCGGGCGTCGGCTTTCGTCAGCGGCGCGGCGCCTGGCAGGCGCAACGGGGCTGCCCAAACGGCTGAGCAGGCCCGCGTCACCGGCAATGCGCATGCAGGGGGGCGTGGCCAGCGTTCGCGGGGCCGGGCCTTGTCCCGGCGCGCGTGAACCCGACCGGCGTCAGCGAGCCGGCACCAGTACACCGCGCGGGCCGACCCCGCCCAGGTGCCGGCCGGCACCATCGAAATAGCTCCGGCACAGGGGCGAGAATCCCCGCCGCGGATACACCGCCACCATCAGCACGCCGGGTCGGTTGTTCACCGCCGCGAGCCAGCGTCGCGCCACTCTGGCGCAGTCGAACGGCGCTTCGGGGCTGCGGCGGCGGCAACTGAGATAGGGCACACCGGCCAGGCGCGGGTCGAACAGGGGCCCCAGCGAGAACGGCTCGACCAGATCCATGGCCTGGGCAACGGTGATCAGCCGGGCGCGGCAGCCCGCCGCCTCCAGCGCATCGGTGCCGGGGGCGTTCCCGGCCCGTACGATCTGCACCACCGTTTCCGTCCAGCGCCCCAGGCGGGCGATGTGTTCGCCCGTGAACAGCGTCCAGATCCCGGCCCCGGCGATCAGCAGGATGCTGAGCATGAGCCCGGAGACCATGGCGCGATCTGCGGCCACGCGGGCGGGGTCCACGCCGCGTCTGCGGGTCGGCTCGACCCGCGCCCGGCGCAGCACGCGCGTGCCGGCCACCAGGTCATGCAGCGCCCGCCGTGCCGGGGTGATCGCGCTCAGTGCGAACCCCGCACCCAGCGTCAGCCAGCACAGCCCGCCCGCCACGCTGCGCACGAGTGCGCGCAACACGCCGGGATGACCGAGATCCGGGCCCGTGACCCGCAGGCCCAGCAGGTACTTGCCCGGGGTTGCCTGCAGGGGCGAGGCGGTGAAACCGGTGTAGTAGAGCAGGTTGGCGATGATGATGGCCGCCAGCAACTGCCCGGGCAGCGGCGGCCAGCCGGTCAGTTGCAGGGACAGTGACACGGCGGCCTCGTACACCACCACGTCGAGCAGGGCCAGCAACGTCCAGTCGGAAAGGTGGGCGGCAACGCGCAGCCAGAACCCGGCGTACATGCGTTCTGGTGATCAGCCCCGGTCCGCGTCAATCGCAGCGCGAGACCATTTCGTTCAGCGGCAGGGTCTGACAGTCATCGCCCATGCAGCCCAGTACATCCACCACCTGCATGGTGCGGCTGCCGCGGCGCACGGCGCGGAGCATGGTCTTCACCTGCACCTGGCCGAACGGCACCTTGCTCATCAGCACCAGGCGATCATCGCTGGCCTTGACCAGCAGCGGCGCCGGCGGCAGCAGGTCGGCCGGGATGGGGAAATCCGCCATCGACACGAAGCCCTGCTGCATCAGCACGCCGTTCCTGACGAAGATTTCCAGGTGAGCCTTCTCGCAATCGGCCGACCACTTGCCCACCAGGTCGGCATGGGGCACCTGGGCGCTGCCGGGCAGTGCCAGGGCGAGCAGGACAATCATTACGGGCAGACGGCGGTGCATGTTGGCTTCCCCTGAATTATGCTGGCTGCACGATAGCATGCGGGCCCGCGACAACAAGCCGGCCACTACGGGGGGAACACCTGATGACTGACGAACTGACACTGCCGGGGCCGCTGGTGGACACCGCCTGGCTGGCTGCCAACCTCGGCCATCCGGCGCTGCGCCTGTACGAGTGTACCGTGCAACTGCTGCCGGATCCGCCGCGTGTCTACCGCATCGAAAGCGGGCGTGGCCACTACGATGCCGGCCATATCCCCGGTGCCGCCTTCATCGATCTCATCGAATCCTGCTCCGACCCGGGCAGTGATCTGCCGTTCACCAATCCACCGCCCGCGCAGCTGGCCGCGGCGCTGGCGGCGGCCGGCATCGGCGACGACAGCGTGGTGGTCGTGTACGCCGCCACCATGCCCTGGGCGACACGGCTGTGGTGGATGCTGCGCAACCTCGGCTTCGACCGGGCCGCGGTGCTGAACGGCGGCATCGAAAAATGGCGGGCCGAGGGCCGCCCGCTCAGCGAGGCCGCGCACGTCTATCCGCCGGCCAGCCTGTCGGCGCGCGCCGACCGTGGCCTGTTCGTGGACAAGGCCACGGTGCATGCGCACCTGGAGGATCCCGGCGTTGCCGTGGTCAACGCCCTCTCGCCGCAGATGCACAGCGGCGAGGCACCGGTGAACTACGGCCGGCCCGGCCACATCGCCGGCTCGCACAACGTGTTCTTCCAGGAGCTGCTCGATGCCGACGCCTGTGACGTGTTTCGCGACGACGCGAGTCTCGCGGCCTGCTTCAGCGAGGCGGGCATCAGCGGGCAGCAGCAGGTCATCGCCTACTGCGGCGGCGGTATCGCGGCTACGGTGGACGCCTTCGCCCTGCATCTGCTGGGGCGCGAATGCGCGGTCTACGACGGTTCCATGACCGAGTGGGCCAATGATCCAGATATGCCGATGGCAACGGGCTGACAGCCTGCGCAAAAGCTGCGCCGGACCGGTGGGCACCGTAGCCGGCGTGGTAGGCTTTCGGCCCCCGGCAAGACCATGCAGGCCCGGATCTCATGAGTGACCAACAGTTCGAAGATACACCCGCCGATCCGTCCCTGGCCGATCCGCTGCCAGGCGAGCCCATGGCGCTGTTCGCGCGCTGGCTGGCAGAGGCCGAGCGCGACCAGGTCCAGCCCAATCCCCAGGCCCTGACCGTGGCCAGTGTCGGCGCCGACGGCCGGCCAAGCGCCCGCGTGGTGCTGTGCCGGGGCTTCGATGCCGAGGCCGGCTTCGTGGTGTTCTACAGCAATCGCAACAGCCGCAAGGGCGCCGAGCTGGCCCCGCATGCGCCGGTGGCCGCCGTGATGCACTGGGATACCCTGGCGCGCCAGGTCCGGCTGGAGGGGCGGGTCGTGCTGTCGCCGGAGGCCGAATCCGATGCCTACTTCGCCCGCCGCCCGCGGCTGGCGCAGATTTCCGCCTGGGCCAGCGAACAGAGCCAGCCGATTGCCTCGCGGGCGGCCCTGCTTTCCCGCCACGCCGAGTTCGACCAGCGCTGGGGCATCAGCGGCGATTCCCCGATCGCCCGTCCGCCGCACTGGGGTGGCTACCGCATCTGGATAGAGCGCCTGGAGTTGTGGGTGGGCTCGGCCGGGCGCTGCCATGATCGGGGCCAGTGGACCCGCGTGCTCACGCCCGAGGGGGACGGCTACCGCGGCGGCGACTGGCAGGTCAGGCGCCTGCAGCCCTGAGCGTTTGTGAATTGAGCCTCCCCCTGCCGCGCACGCCGATCCGCGGCTGCGGCTGCGTTGTCTGTGGCGAATCCGGTGGTCATTCGCTTCAGCCAACGCCCTTTCGTTCGCCACAGGAGCCTTGTCTCGCACGCGGATCGGCGCGCTCGCGACGGCGTCCGATCAATTCACAAACTCTGAGCGCCGATGGGCCTGTCGGCGCGTAATCGGCCGCGGCTTGCACGGCTGCCCGGCGGGCAGCGATCCGTGCCGGCCCTGCCTGCCGCTGTCGCCGACCCCGGCCGTACGGGCCTCACTGCCGGCATGGCCAGGCGCTGAGCCCGGCGCCATGGCGCGTTCCGCGACCGCCCTTGCCATGCTCGGCCAGCTGCGCGGAATTGCCACTGCAC
>CAYGQN010000003.1:21510-26619 GCA_964351795.1 uncultured Gammaproteobacteria bacterium | reverse complement strand
CTACCGGGGCGTCGGCGGGCTGTACAGTGACGGCGCGACGCCCGAGGGTTTGCCCATCGAGGCGATCCTGTCGGGGCCGATGTTCGCGCGTGATCCGGCGCTGACCTGGCGCTACATCCGGCAAATCGAAACTGCCTGTCGCGGCGCCGAGCCGAACGCGGCCCATCGCTTCATCGCTGACCTGGAGCGCAGCCACGAGGTATGGGTGCTGACCCAGAACGTTGACGGCCTGCACCGGGCCGCCGGCAGCACCAAGCTTCTGGAAATGCACGGCCACATCCACGATCTGCACTGCACGGTCTGTGCCTGGCGCGAGACCGTGGCCGACTACTCGACGCTGGCCCAGCCGCCGCTGTGCCCCGGCTGCGGTGCTCTGGTACGCCCGGCCGTGGTGCTGTTCGACGAGATGCTGCCCGCGGCGGTGCTGGCCACCGCCGAGCGCGAACTCGCGCGTGGATTCGACATGCTGTTCAGCATCGGCACCACGGCGGCCTTCCCCTACATTGCCGGGCCGGTCATTAAGGCCGCGGCGGCGGGCGTGGACACCGTGGAGATCAACCCCGCACCCACGCCGGTATCGGCACTGGTGCGCTGGCAGCTGAGCATGCGGGCGGCAGAGGCGCTGACGATGCTGCAACGTTTGCTGGCAGATATCCGCACGGGCTGAGTATGGCCCCGGTCTGCTAGGATCAGCGCCCCCCAAGCGCAGGCAGCCTCGCCATGAGTGAAGACATGCCCACCAGTATCCAGAAGAACGTCCTGGGCGAACCGCTGGCCGAATGCGGCCGCGATCCGATCACCGGCTTCTACCGCGATGGCTGCTGCCATACCGGCCCGGACGATGGCGGCGTGCATACGGTATGCGCCCGGGTCACGGCGGAGTTCCTGGCCTTCTCCAAGGCCCGGGGCAACGATTTGTCCGCGCCCATCCCGCAGGCCGGCTTCCCCGGCCTGCAGCCCGGGGACCAATGGTGCCTGTGCGCGGCGCGCTGGCGCGAGGCCCTGGATGCCAATGCCGCGCCTCGCGTGGTGCTGGCCGCCACGCACATCAAGACGCTTGAATACGTGAGCCTGGCGGATCTGAAGCGCCACGCCACCGACATCAACTGACACGACGCGGCAGCCCGCGTCCCGGCAAGGGGGCAGGACATGAGCAATATCGAGGGTGCATTCATCGACTACCAGGCCGGCGGGCAGGCCATGCGCGGCTACTACGCGGTGGACACCGCCATCGCCGGCCAGCGTCCGGGGATCATCGTGGCGCCGGAGTGGTGGGGCATGAACGAGTACGTGCAGCGGCGGGCCCGGGAGCTGGCAGGGCTCGGCTATGCCGCCCTGGCCATCGACCTGTATGGCGGCGGTGCAGTGGCCGACAACCCGGCCGACGCCGGCGCGATGATGGGCGCGCTGCTGGGCGATCGCGCCGCCATCGATGCGCGCCTGGCGGCCGGTCTGGCGACATTGCAGGCCCAGGCGCAGGTGGACCCGTCACGCTGCGCCGGCATCGGCTACTGCCTGGGCGGGGCCATGGTGCTGCACATGGCCCGCACCGGGATGGACCTGCGCGGCGTGGTCAGTTTCCACGGCTCGCTCGGCAGCATGCACACACCCGTGCCGGGCGAGGTCAGGGCGAAGGTACTGGTGTGCCACGGCGAGGCGGACGACTTCATCCCGCCCCAGGACATCAGCAACCTGAAGGCCGAGATGGCCGCCGCCGGGGCGGACCTGCGCTTTACGGTGTACCCGGGTGCCCGCCACGGCTTCAGCAATCCCGAGGCCGACGCCAAGGCCGCGAAGTTCGGCATTGGCCTGGCCTACGATGCCGACACCGACGCGGCATCCTGGGACGAGATGCTGGCGTTTTTCCGCGAGATATTCTGAGCCGGGCGCCGGCGCGCCGCTGCCGGATCGGTGACGGGCGTTCAGCCCGTGCTTGCCGTGCCTCCTGCCCGCCTCAGGCGGTCGCCATGCGATCACTGCGCCAGCGCCACAGCAGGAAGCCGGCCATGCCAAGCACGATCAGCAGCTGCAGGCCCAGGCCCTGCGCGGTGGGATAGATGCCAAGCACGCCGACCGCCGGCAGGTCCAGCGGCGCGATGGCCAGCTTGCCAGCCTCCTGCAATGCCGCGATGCCCTTGCCGGCGAACACCACGGCCAGCAGGAACAGCAGCGCCGTGTTCACCGTGAAGAACAGTCGCAGGGGCAGGCGCGCGCTGAAGCGGAACAGCGCCCAGGCGATGCCCAGCAACACGGCCAGCGCTACCGCGAAGCCGATTCCGATGGCGGGTGCGGCCTCGGCATCGGCCTGGGCCCAGAGCGTCTCGTAGAACAGGATCGTCTCCACGATCTCGCGGAACACGGCGAAGAACGACACCAGCGCCAGGGACCACAGCGTGCCCGTGCTCAGCGTGGCCGCGACCTTCTCGCGAATGAAGGCCTGCCATTGCCTGGCATGGGCGTGGTTGTGAAGCCAGCAGCCCACGTACAACAGCATGCCTGCGGCCAGCAGCGCGGTGATGCCCTCGGTCAGCTCGCGGCTGGCGCCGCTGAAGTCGATGAGCTGCTTGGTGGCCACCCAGGTGAGGGCGCCCAGCGCGAGTGCGCTGATCCAGCCGGCATTGACCCAGCGCATGGCATCGGGCCGGTTGGCCTTGTTCAGGAAGGCGCTGATGGCCGCCAGCACCAGAATGGCCTCCAGGCCCTCGCGGATGAGGATGATGAAGGCGGTGAAGAACGCCATGCCGGCGCTGAGGTGGCTGGTGTCCAGGGCGGTCTGCGATTCTGCCAGCAGCGCCAGTGCGGCCTCGGCATCGGCCTGCACCTGGCTTTGAGCGGCGCCGGCCTTGACGCTGGCGCGCAGGCTCGACAGTGCCTTCTCGGTGCGCACCAGCAGGGCATTGTCGACCGTTCGCAGCGCAGCTTCGGTGAGTTCGAAGCCCTCCAGGTAGGCCGTGAGCGTGTGTTCGTAGGCACGTGTGCGATCGCCGTCGGCATAGGCGGTCAGCGCGGCCTGCACCTGCTCGCGGGCGAAGGCCAGCGGTGAGGCCTGGGCCAGGCCGAGGGCCTCCGGGTTGGCACGCAGCCAGGCCAGCACGGCCACTTCATCCTCGCCACCGCGTTCGCGCGCCGCGGCCGGTGTCAGCCCGGTCAGGGCCGCGATGTCCGCGAAGCGCGGCGTGTAGTCGCCGCTTGCCCACAGGGCTTCACCACGGGCGGTTTCGGCCGGGGTCGCGAACCAGCGCGAGACATGCAGTGCCAGCGCCCAGCGCTCGTCTTCGGACAGGTGTGCATAGCTGGCCATGCCGGTGCCGTCCACACCGAGGGTGATCGTGTTATACAGGCCGAACACGCTGCGCTGGCCCTGGCGTTCGCGCTCATGGAAGTTGCTGGGCGCGGGCTCCAGGCCGGCGCCGGCGGGACCATCGCCGAGGCCCGTGGCCCCGTGACAGCTGGCGCAGTTGGTCTGGTACAGCGCGGCGCTGTCCACGTCGGTCGGCAGTGCGGCCGGTGCCAGCTGCACCTGCCAGGCGGCGGCGATGCCGCGCACCAGCGAACTGCACAGGCCGGTGATGGTGGCGTGGTCGGCACGCTCGGCGATGGCCCGCCGCAGTCGTCCGGCGTCGGCCAGCAGGGCTTCCCGGCCCGGGGCCGGCGGCAGTTGCTCCAGCCGGCCTTCGACAGCGGCGGCGAACTCGCGCATCTCGGCGTACTCGGCAGCGCTGACAACCTCGCCCCCGTCAACCGCCTCGGCGTAGTCCACGCTGATGTAATCCAGTGCGTGCATGGCGCCGCGGGCCAGCGTATCCGGTGCATCGGCATGGGCTGGCAGGGCGGCGCCGAGGCAGAAGACGGCGCCAGTGAGCAGCCGGAGGAGGGTTCGTTTCATCGGGGATTGTCGCGGCATTCAAATGAAAATGGTTCTCATTGGCATGTTAGCCAAGCGGATGCCCTCCGCGCAACCGCCAGCGGCTTTCCCGGCGACATTGCAGGCCTTGTGCACAGCTTGCCGGTAGAATTCCGGGCCATGGGCCAGGCGGATACCATCGGCGACGCTACCAGTCCCGGCCCGCCGGCCTGGAACCGCATCCTGCTGCATTGCCCGGAAATCACGCTCAAGGGGCGCAACCAGGGGGATTTCCGCCAGCGCCTGCACAGCAACATCGCCGAGCGGCTGCGTGGCCTCGGCCGCGGCTGGCGCGTGATCTCCGCGCATGGCCGGGCCTGCGTCGAATGCGAGGGGGTCTCTCCCGCACTGCTGGAAGCCGCCCTGGCCGCTGCCGCCGAGGTGGCCGGCGTGGAAAGCGTCTCGCCGACGGTCTACCTGCCTGCGGCGGCGAGCGGGCAGGATGCCGGTCAGCCGCACTGGCAGGCCATCGAGCAGGCGCTGCTGGGCATTGCCGCCAGCGCGGAGCCTGCAGGCCGGCGTTTCGCGGTGCGGGCCAACCGTGTCGACAAGCGCTTTCCGGTCCGGTCGCGGGACATCGAGGCCCGGCTCGGCGCGCGGCTGCAGGCCCAGGGACGTTTTGGACCGGTGGACCTGGACGCGCCGGAGCGGCGCTTCCATGTCGATATCTACCCCGATGGCCTGTACCTGTATACCGACCGGATCGCCGGCGTCGGCGGGCTGCCGGTCGGCTCCGGCGGACGCGTGCTGGCGCTGTTGTCCTCGGGTATCGACTCGCCGGTTGCCGCCGCGCTGCTGGCCCGGCGTGGCTGTAACGTGGATTTCCTGCACGTGGCGGCCGGGCATGCCCGCGAGGCCGAGCTCCTCGACCACCCGGCGGCCCTGCTGGCCGCGCGCCTGAGTTGCTACACATTGCACTCCCGCCTGACCGTGGTGCCGTACACCTTCTTCGACCTGTCGCTGCCGGCCAGTGCCGGCGGGCTGGGCGTCATGCTGTTCCGCCGCTTCATGCTGCGCGTCGGCGCCGCCGTGGCGGCGCGCAGTGGCGCGCTGGCGCTGTGCACGGGGGACGCACTGGGCCAGGTGGCCTCGCAGACTCTGGACAACATGGTCAGCGCCTCCATGGCGCTGTCGCTGCCCGTGCTGCGACCGCTGGTGGCTTTCAACAAGCAGGAGATCATCGCCCGGGCGCGCCGGCTCGGTAC
>CAYGQN010000003.1:13275-21500 GCA_964351795.1 uncultured Gammaproteobacteria bacterium | reverse complement strand
GCTCCGGCCACGCACGCGGACGCGGCCGGAGCAGCTTGCTGCACTGGAAGCGCGTTGCTTCGCCGATTACGATGCCGTGCTGGCGCGAACCCTGGCCGAGGCGGTCACCCTGCGGTTCGCGGCCGGGCGCCGGGTCGATGCGCCCGGCGATACCGGCTGCCGGCCGCCCGCCAGCGGGCCCGGCTGAAGCCGGCGGGCCGCCCTGGCGGCCAATCACACAAGAACAGGGCCACCCCCGGCGGGGCAGGCCTGGCGATGAAGGGAGATAGCAATGCGCGGTCTGATGATGGAAATGCCCCTGACGATCACCTCGATCATGCGCCACGCGGAGCGCTGTCACGGCGACCGTGAAGTGGTGTCGGTGACTGCCGACCAGCCACTGCACCGCTACACCTACCGCGACTGCTTCGCACGGGCACGGCGCCTCGCCGGCGCGCTGACCGGCCTTGGCATGCAGGCCGGCGACCGGGTGGCCACCATCGCCTGGAACGACTACCGGCACCTGGAGGCCTACTACGCCATCGGCTGCGCCGGTGCGGTGTGCCATACCATCAACCCGCGCCTGTTCGACGAGCAGATCACCTTCATCGTCAATCATGCGCGGGACCGCTGGATCCTGACCGACGTGGCCTTCGTGCCCAAGCTCGAACAGCTCGCGCACACCTTCACCGGAGTCGAGGGGTTCATCATCCTGACCGACGAGGCGCACATGCCCGACACCTCGCTGCCGAACGCGATGTGCTACGAGCGCCTGCTGGCCGGGGCCGCGCCGGAGTTCGACTGGCCGGAGCTCGACGAGAACGCCGCCTGCGGGCTGTGCTACACCTCCGGCACCACCGGCAACCCCAAGGGCGTGCTGTACAGTCACCGCGCCAACGTGCTGCACGCCTACGGCTGCGCGCTGCCGGATTCGCTCGGCCTGAGGGCCCGCGACGTGCTGCTGCCGGTGGTGCCGATGTTCCATGCCAACAGCTGGGGCGTCACCTACGCCGCGCCGATGGTCGGGGCGAAGCTGGTGCTGCCCGGGCCGAAGCTGGCCGATGGCAAGCTGCTCTGCGACCTGGTGGAAAGCGAGGCGGTAACCATTTCCGCCGGTGTGCCCACGGTATGGCTGGCGCTGCTGGAGTACCTGCGCGACAGCGGCCGCACGCTGGCCAGCATGACCCGCACGGTCATCGGCGGGTCGGCCTGCCCGCTGACGATGATGGAGGAGTTCCGGGATCGGCACGGCGTGACGGTGCTGCATGCCTGGGGCATGACCGAGTCCTCGCCGCTCGGCACCATCAACACGCCCATGCCCGGCGACGAGGCGCTGGATGCCGGCGCGCGTGCCGAGCGCATGCTCAAGCAGGGTCGCCCGGTACCCGGCGTGGAGCTGAAGATTGTCGACGACAGCGGCGCGGAGCTGCCCTGGGACGGGGTGGCCTTCGGCGCCCTGAAGATGCGCGGGCCGTGGGTGTGCAGCGGCTACTACGAGCTCGACGCGGCCAGCGAGGCGCATGCCGAGGCGGGCTGGTTCGAAACCGGGGACGTGGCCACCATCGACCCCGACGGCTACGTCAGGCTCACCGATCGCACCAAGGACGTGATCAAGTCCGGTGGCGAATGGATCAGCTCCATCGACCTGGAGAACGCCGCCGTCGGGCACCCGGCGATTGCCGAGGCCGCGGTCATCGGCGTGGCCCATCCGAAATGGCAGGAGCGCCCGCTGCTGGTGTGCGTGCTGCGCCAGGGCGAGCAGGTCGATGCGGCAGGCGTGCTCGAATTCCTGCAGGACAAGGTGGCCAGCTGGTGGCTGCCGGACGCCGTGGTCTTCGTCGATGAGCTGCCGCACACGGCGACGGGCAAGCTCAGCAAGCTCACCCTGCGCCAGCAGTTCGCCGATTACAGTCTGCCGGACGTCGGCTGATCCTCACGCGTATGCGCAGGTTCACGGTCAGGGCCAGGACAGCAGCAGGCGCCCGCGCAGCATACCCGGCCCTCCGGGCCGGAAGCCGGCAGGGCCCGCCAGCTGCTGTCGTCGGGTCTGGACGCTTCGCCCGGGGTGCCGCCGCCAGCCCCGAGCCGTTGATCGGCCGGGCACGACGCTCGCCGCGCGAGGCGGTCCCGGCGATCGGTGTTGCGGCCTGATGCAGGTGCGCCTGTCAGTCGATCCGGCCTCGGGGGCCTGCATCGTGCAGGTGATTGGCGCGGTTGCGCTGGAGGACGCCACCCGTACCCTGGACGAGCTGTGGGCCTCGCAGGCCTACGGCCAGGCCGACAAGGCCATCTATGATCTCAGCCGCAGCACCGCGCTGCCGGGCTTCAACGATCTGTTCCGCCTGGCCCGCTTCGCTGGCGAGCGCCGCCAGGGCCGGGGCCCGGGCTGGATAGCTTTCGTATCCCCGGATATCACCGGCACCGTGGCAACGGCCGTGTTCGAGGGCTTCGATCGGGCCGTGGGTTTCCGCCTGCGCTTTTTCAGTTCCATGGCGCGGGCCAGCGAATGGTTGCAGGAGGCGCCGACGCAGGCGTGATCCCGGCCGCCGGGCCGGCCGGGGCACCCCGCGACCGGCAAGCTGGGTTATGCGGGTGCGCCCGTCACATCGGGCCCATCCGCCCATGTTCAGCGCACCCGCCCCGCCGTTGGCTGGCCGGGCGTGCGGGCAGCCGCTAGCTTCCGGGAGCCACCGTGTCGCCGGTTGTGCTGCCGGCCGTGGCGGCGCCGGCCCGGCGGGCCCGCTGCAACTCCTGCAACTCCAGCAGGACTTCCCTGAGGCTGGCCGGCTCGAAGCTGAAGCGTGCCTCCAGCAGCGCGTCCGGCAGATCCATCTCGTAGCCCGGCACCTCGCGCAGGTAACGGGCGACCCGCCGGCGGCAGAAGCGTTCCGGGCTGGTGCGGAAGACCTTGCGGAACGCCGCCAGCGATTCCATGCCCTCGTCGTGCAGGCGCAGGTAGTCGTCCAGCTTCTCGCGGAAATCATGCTCGCCGAGCAGCAGGTAGTGTGTCAGCGCCCAGGGCATCAGGTAGGCCTCGGCCGTATCGAGCGCGTGCACGTCCGCGCTGCCGGCGACGATGGCGTTGAAGTCGGCATCCTCGCCGGCCGGGCGCTCGCGCGAGGCCGGGGCTCCGCCGACGATGATGCGACCCTCGCGGGTGATGGTTCCCGCCATCAGCTCCGCCAGGCCCTCGATGTACCAGGCCGGCAGCTTCTGCGGGTGATGGCTGAGCAGCCAGTGGGTGTAGTCATGGCGCAACTGCCATTCCTGCACCGGAGTGTAGGGGCCGGCGTGCATGATGATGGTGGTGGAATCACCGCGCGTGATGACCGCCTCGCCGGCTTCGGCGCCGCCGGCATTGCGCAGGAACTCGTCCTGGCGCGCCAGCAGCAACACGGTGATGCGGGAAGTCCCCGAGGGGATGCGCACGCCGGTGAAGTGCAGCACCTGGGCCCGGAACTGGTCCAGGGCGGTCAGCGCGGCCAGCGCCTGTTCATGGCTGGCGTCGGTGTGGGCGCGGAAGTAGGTGCTCTGCAGTGTCAGCCAGCTGCGTTCCTGCGCGGCCAGCGGCAATGCCAGCAGCATGCCCAGCAACAGCACCAGGGTCGGGCCCGGGCGCGCGGCCCGCGCCGCGACCTTCAGTGGGCCGCGGCCGCCAGCGGGCGCCCGCTGGCCCGCCTGACGTTCGAACATCGCCCGGCCAGCCATGGCTGGAAGGGGCAAGCCAGCCTCGCCACGGGGGCCCGCGTGGCCGGCCCGCGCGGGGGCGCGGGTACGCAACCCACCCCCCCGCGGGTGCCGGCCCGGATCGCGGATGCTCAACCCTCGCCGGCGGCGACCATCCCGAAGTACTCATCCATGGTGATGTAGCCGGCCGCCTTCGCCTTGGCGCGGTCCGAATCGTTGAGGATGTCCTGGATGTCGTCGATGCGTTTCCAGTTGGCGAGGGGCGTCTTGCCCGGCTCGCGCGGCACGTAGCGCGAGGGGTTCAGCTTCTTGTACTTGTGGATGTAGCGCGGGCAGTTCACCCAGATTTCGTGCAGTTCCACCCGCACGATGAGGTCCGCTTCGGTGTACAGCGCCATCAGCGGGTCGTCCTTGTGCAGGCTCGCGCGGCCCTGCAGCCGCAGGCGATGGGGATTTTCGAAGTCGATGAACAGGGCGCCGATTTCCGGGTTGGCGGAGATGTTGCCCATGGAAAAGAACATGCCGTTGCCGTCGTAGCTCGGGAAGGCGATCGTGGTGGGGTTGACCACCTTGACGAAGCCCGGATCCCCGCCCTTGTAGGACACGCTGGGCCGGCCGCGATGGTCCACCGTGGTGAGAAAGAACATGTCGCGGCTTTCGATGAAGGCCTCGTCCTGGTCCACGATTTCCGTCTTGACCGCCACCTGCTCGATGCGATCGGCCATATTGACCGTGTCGAACTGCTGCTGCAGTTCGCGGTGCTGCTCCCCGTACAACCTGCTCATTGTTATCCCCTTGGGTCTGGTTCCGCCTGTCTGACAGGCCAGCATAGGTGAGCGGCCGCGGGCCGACAAGCCGCTATCGGCCGCTCACCGGCGGGCGTTTTCCCAGCAGGCGCTGGCGTTGCAGGAAGGCATCCGGGTGGCGGCGCAGATGATGGCGGATGAGGGTCAGCGGGGCGATGAGCGGCAGCTCTCCCAGCCGGTAGGCATCGATGACCTCGGCCAGCTCCTGGCGATCCGGGCCATCCAGCCGGCGGCGGAACCAGCCAGCGGCATGCTGCAGTGCATTCGCCCGCTCACCGCGTGGCGCCGGCCGCGACAGGGTTGCCAGCGCGAGTGTGATGTAGCGCCCGGCGATGGCGCCGGTGTCCTGGCCGGCGTCGGCCACCAGACGGCCCAGGGCGCGCATGGCGGCCTGGCCGTGACTCATCAGCAGGAACTTGTGCTCGGTATGGAAGGCCACCAGCGCCGCGGCGCGCATCGCCTCTCCGCCCAGTTGCTGCCAGCGATGGTAGGCGAACACCTTGTCGATGAAGCAGTCGCGCAGGTCCGGGTCGTTCAGGCGACCCTCCTCCTCGCAGGGCAGCAGGGGCAGGGCGCGGGTGACCGCCTCGGCGTAGATTCCCCGCGCCTGGCCGTTCGGCACGCCATCGGGGCCGTAGCGCTTGACGCGATGCAGGCCGCAACTGGGCGAGCCGGACTTGAAGATATAGCCACTGACGCCGGCCAGGCCGGCCGCCGCCTCGCGGCCGCAGGCAGCCAGGGCGGCAGTGACGTCGCCGTGCGCGGGGTCGGCGCTGATGGCCCGCGTGCCGGCCTCATCGCTGCCCTGCAGGCGGATGGTCGGGCGCGGAACGCCAAGGCCGATGGCGACCTCGGGGCACAACGCCACGAACTGGAAATGTCGGGCGAGGGTGTCGGTGAGATAGCGGTCGCGCTTGTGCCCGCCGTTGTAGCGCACCGCCTCGCCCAGCAGGCAGGCGCTCACGGCGATGCGCAAGGGCGGCTCATCACTGTCGTGCTGGTCGGTATCGGTCATGGCCTGCCCCGCCGCCATTGCCTGGTGCCGCGATCATTGTCGCGCATCCCTGGCGTGGCGGCATCCATCGCGGCGCCGCTGCCCCGGAGCCTGCGGCCGTGTCCGGCACCGTAGTGCACCGGCCCGACCGGCCCGTGGCGCCCGCGGCCCTCAGGCGGCGGTGGCCGGGAAGTCGAAGAAGACCGCGTCGGGATCGTACTCCGTCCGCAACGCCCGCAGGCGCCGCCAGGCTTCCGGAGAGAAGGAGCGGCGGACGCTGTCGGGGTCACCGGTGGCATCGACTTCGTTCACGTAATGGCCCACGGCGTGCGGCTCCAGCACCGCGGCTGTCTCGCGCAGCCACTGGCGGTGGCGCTGGTCAGCGGCCGGGTCGTCCCAGAGCGCGTAGCGCCCGAGGTAGGCACGACCGACGCTGGAGAAGGCCGTGTCGGTGCGCAGCAGGGTGTCGCGTTTCAGGGTCATCAGCACCTGGCTGCGCGGCGAGGGCAGCGGCCTGGCCAGCGCGGCCAGGGCCTGCATGGCCGCGGCCGGATCATCGGTCCAGCAGTTGTCGGTGGCGTAACGGCCGAACTGACTCGCGGTGGCTGCCGGCGCGAAGAACTCGTCGAAGCCGGTCGCCGCTGGCGGCACGATCGCGCTGGCCCCGGCGACCAGCGGACCGCTGCTGAACGGTGCCAGCGCCTCCCTGGCCGCCGCCTCGCTGTCGGACCAGGCAATGGTGTTGATCATCAGCACCGGCCGGGCCCGGCGTCCGCCCGCCGGCGGCTGCGTGATCAGGGCGGTGGTTTCCACTTCCGGCGCCGCCGCCGCGGAAATCTCGGTGAGGGTGCCGATCACCTGGCCGGTGCTGGCCAGGGGGTGCACCACGCTGCAGGCCATGATGGCGCGTGGCATGGGGAACAGGCGGATACGCAGGCGGGTGACAGCCCCGAAGAACCCGGGCCCGGCGCCGCGTACGGCCCATAGCAGGTCGGGGTTCTCCAGCACGCTGGCCCGCACCAGGGTGCCATCGGCCAGGACGATGTCGGCGGCCTCGACGGCGTTGCAGGCCACGCCCCAGCCGTTCGGGTTCCAGCCCAGGCCGCCGCCGAGCAGGAAGCCGCTCATGCCGACGCTGGCGTGGTGGGCCACCGGGAAGGCCAGGCCGGCCGGCGCCAGCATCCGGATGAGCGTGCCGGCACGCACCGCCGGGCCGATCTCGGCATGGCCCGTGTCCAGGTCCACGAGAATGTCGGCCAGGGCGCCCAGGTTCAGCGCCAGGCCGCCTTCGCGCAGGGCCGCGCAGGCGCTGTGGTGGCCACCGCCGCGCACCGCCACCTGCAGGCCGTTGCCGCGCGCATAGCGCAGGCAGGTCTGCACGTCCTCCACGGAGGCGGCATTGACGATCAGCCCGGGCTGGCGCCCGGGTTTGCGCAGGTGCCACACCAGGCTCTGGCGCTGCACCTCGTAGCCCGGCTCGCCGCGGACGAACAGGCTGCCGTCGAGCAGTCCGTTCAGCCCGGCGCCCGGTTCCAGGCCCGGCACCGTCGCGCCCGCTCCGCGCAGCGCCAGGGCCATGCCACCGGCGGCAAGCCGGCGCAGGCTGGCCCTGCGGCCCAGGCCAGCACCCGTGCTGTTGTTGCGCTTGTTCATGGCTGTGATCCCCCGCCCGGCCGGGCCCGGGGACCAGTATAGGCGCCGGCCCGCCGGGGTGTTACGCGCCGCCGTTGTCCAGGACCTCGCCGCGGACGTGGGCGTAGACGATCACGTCCTCCATCCGGCCATCCACGAGCCAGGCGCCGCGCTTGCGGCCCTCACGGCGGAAACCGTAATGCTCGTACAGGGCGATGGCGGCCAGATTACGCGGGAACACCTCCAGTTCCACCCGCCGGATCCCGTGCATGGACGCCCTCGCCATGCAGGCATCGAGCAGGCGCCGGCCCAGCCCCTGGCCGCGCCAGTCCGGCAGCAAGCCCATGCCGAGCCGGCCGACATGGCCGGTGCCCGGCGGCGGCAGGCGGAAGATGTCGCACCAGCCGATTACCGTGTCGGCGTCCAGGGCCAGCACCTGGATACCGCCGCGGGCGTGGATATCGGCAATGAACTCGCCGGTCTGCGCGGCGGTGAAGCCGGTCGTCGTGCCCAGCCACAGGCGCTCGGCGGCCACCGCTGCCACGCAGGCCGCCAGGCCCGGCCCATCGGCGCCGGTGCTGTCGCGAATGACCGGGGCGACGCTGTCGGCGCTCATGCCAGTGGGCGGGTCAGGGGAGGTCGTCGGCGGCGCGATGACCGCAGCCGCGATACTGCCGACCGTCCAGGGTCACCGTGACGGTCAAAGGGAACTGCTCGCCGCTCATGCTGTCCTGGCAGGCCTGGTCCTGGACGCTGACCTGCAGCGCATGCGCCTCGGTGACCGCCGACCAGGTGGTGGCGCCCGCGTCGCGGCCGGGAGGCGGTGCGGGCGTGCTGACCCGGGCCTGGCCGTAGTCGTGCACGAAATCGATGCGTTCGGCATCCCGGATCGCCAGGTGCCAGCCCGGTTCATTGCCCACGGCCCGCAGATCCACGCCGCCGCGCCAGGCATGGGCGCGGATGCTGCGGGCGCGGTCCAGGCGACAGTCGCTGTAGGTCCGGCCGTCAACGGACAACAGCGCCGTGTCAGCCTTCGTCCACACGATCACGCCGTCGCCGGCGTACTTCGCGCCGCTGGCCGCGCGCACCTGGCCGAGCACCAGGTAGCGTGCCGGGAAGCCCGCCGG
>CAYGQN010000003.1:0-13175 GCA_964351795.1 uncultured Gammaproteobacteria bacterium | reverse complement strand
CGCACCGCCGCGAAGTCGGTGGTGCCTTCTGCGCTGGCCGGTGTTGCTGGAGTAGCCGGTGCCGCGGTGGCCGGCGTTTGCGCCTGCGTCGCGCAGCCGGCCAGGCCCGGGCCCAGCAGCGCCAGCAGGGCGGCACGGCCGAGCCGGCTCACGGGGTGCCTGCAGGAGACGGGGTGGTAGTGCTCAGCACGACGGGCGGGCTTCGTGGCCATTGACGGACGCGGCGAGCCGCCGCCAGCGCGCATCGGCCAGCACCACCGAGCAGGCCGCCTGGCGCGGCGGGATCCGCCACCAGCGGGCCAGTTCGCGTTGCGTGGCCTCGGCCTCGAGGCAGTGGAAGCCGTGGCGGCGGTAGAAGGCGATGGCGGGCGCGGCATCGGCCCAGGTACCCACCAGCATGGGTTGCGATGTCGCCTGCTGCAGGTGGGTGAGCAGGGCCGTCCCCAGGCCACCGCCCTGCTGCGCCGGCAGCACCGCGGCATGGCGGATGAGCGCCACCGCGCCGCGCCCCTGCAGGCCCATCACGGCTGCAATGCCGCCATCGGCATGATCGATCACGATGAAGTCCACGCCGGCAGCGGTTTCCGACTGCAGTTGGGCCGCCGACATGTAGGGTTCGTGCCAGCAATCGGCCGGGATGACGCCACGCCAGGCTTCGGCGGCGGCATTGATGGTGGCCAGGATCCCGGGCTGGTCATCCGGTGTGGCCGGACGGATCCCCGCGCCGGCACTCATGGCGGGACGATCGGCTGCGAGGCATCGTGGTGGAACAGCAGGCGCTCGCTGTCCTCGTCCTCGCTGGTCTCGTCCACGCACACCACGATGGCCATCGCGGCGAGGGCCCGGCCGAGCGCATCATCGCCGAGCAGCGCCGTCTGCAGTTCCGCCCAGGCCCGCGGGGCATCATCGGTGAAGAAATGCAGCAACTGCGGCTCGCCCGGCCGGCCGGGGCGCTCCACTTCCGGGTAACGGCCGGCGGCCCGGGCGCGCTCGACAATCACGTTGATATCGGGTGCGTCGCCGGCATCGGCCGGCAGGATGAAGCTCAGGCATTTCATGCCGGCAACGTTACCCGTTTCCGGCAGGCAAAAGCGAGCCGTGTGCTTGCGCGGCGGGCATGGTCAGGGGCCCGCAGGCACAGGCCGCCAGGCAGGCGGGCCCGGTAGCGGACTGACGGCCCGGATGCGCGCTGGCAATCATGCCGGCGCGGGCTGGCCGGGCACTGCCGCGCAGCGGCGGATCAGCCCTGCCCGCGCACCCAGTGCACGATGCCGGCGGCATTGGTCGCTCCGGCCTGGCGGGCGGCTTCGCGACCATCGCGCAGCAGCATGAGCGTGGGAATGCTGCGGATCCCGAACTCGGCGCCCAGCGCCGTTTCGGCATCGGTGTTGACCTTCAGCACCCGGTAGTGCGGCTCCAGCTGCGCGGCGGCCTCGGCATAGGCCGGTGCCATCGCCTTGCACGGCCCGCACCACGGCGCCCAGAAGTCCACCAGCACCGGCACGTCGCCGCGGCTTACGTGGCGCCGGAAGGTGGCGGTATCCACCTCCAGCGGCGCACCGGTGAACAGGGCCTGGTGGCATTTGCCGCAGGTGGGTCGGGAGTGCAGCCGGGTTCGTGGCAGGCGGTTCACCGCGCTGCAGGCCGGGCACACCACGTGCACGGTGTCGCTCATCCGCGGCGCTCCCGGATCCCCAGGCGCGCCTGCAGGGCCTCGATTTCCTCCAGCAGGTCCAGCACCAGCGCCGCGCCGGCGGGATTCAGGCCGAGGTCGCGTTCCAGGCGGGCCGCCCGACGCACGCGGCGCAGGCTGAGCGCGGTGAAGCGCCAGTGCTCGCGACTGCGCCCGCGCGGTTCGATAATGCCCTCGGCGACGAACTCGACGATGCGTTCATCGGGCAGGGCGCAGGCACGGCACAACTCGCCCAGGGTGAGTTCGCGCTCATCGTCCAGCACCTCGCCGGACAGCAGTGTCATTGAGGTTTTTCCCATCCGCCTATACTCCCAGCGCATCGCGCGGATTGAAGTCGAGCTTCTCGCCGAGCGCCTGCCAGGCCTGTCGCGAGGCCTCGTCGTTGGCCGGCGGCAGCGCGATCTGCAACACCACGTACAGGTCCCCGGCCGGGTTGCCGGGGATGCCGCGGCCCTTCAGGCGCAGGCGCCGGCCACCGGCCGAGTTCGGCGGGATGGTGAGCGCAATGGCGCCGGCCGGCGTCGGTGCGCGCACTTTCGCCCCCAGCGCCGCCTCCCAGGGTGCCACCGGCAGATCGAGGTACAGGTCGCGACCCTCGGCGCGGTACAACGCGTGCGGGCGGAAGCCGACCTCCAGGTACAGGTCCCCGGCCTGGCCCTCGCCCATTCCCGCGCCGCCCTGGCCGGGCAGGCGGATCTGCTGGCCTTCGCGCACGCCTTTCGGGATCTTCACGTTGAGCGTACGCGTGCTGACCTGCGGGCGGCCGTCGGGCCCGAGTTCGGTGTGGCGCAGGCTGATGCTGCGCGTGGCGCCGTTGAAGGCGTCCTCGATGTCGATAAGCACGCGCGCATGGCTGTCCTGGCCGCGGGCATGAAAACCGCGGCCGGTGGCACCGCGGGCGCCGCCCCGGGCGAAGCCGCGGCCGAACAGGCTCTCGAAGAAATCGCTGAATTCACCCGGGTCACCGTCCACGCCGCCGTGGAATTCGAAGCCCTGGTCCCAGTCCGGTGGCGGCCGGAAATCCTGGCCGGCCTGCCAGTTGGCGCCGAGTTGATCGTAGGCAGCGCGCTTCTCGGGGTCGCGCAGGACCTCGTAGGCCTCGCCGACTTCCTTGAAGCGCTGCTCGGCCTCGGGCTCCTTGCTGACGTCCGGATGGTACTTGCGCGCCAGCTTGCGATAGGCGCGCTTGATCTCATCCTGGGTGGCGTCACGCTTGACCCCCATGATCTCGTAGTAGTCGCGAAATTCCATGCTGTTCACCCGGGGTTGAACCCAAGGCCCCGTCACCTGGGCGCAGGGGCCATCTTCTCAGAGTCCAGATGCGGGCGATCTGCCCCGGATCAAGATGCCGGGCGCTGCGGCCCGGCGATCAGCCGGCCAGCAGCTCGGTGAACTCGATGACGTTGGCGTCCGGGTCGCGCACGAACACGGAGCGCTTCTCGCCGCCGAAGGTGACCGGCCCCTCGGTGATGACCAGGCCCGCGGCCTCCAGGAAGGCCTGCGCCTCGCTTATCGAGGGCACGCGCAGCGCGAAGTGGGTGTAGCCGGGATAGCGGGGCCCGACATCCATCAGCACATTGTGCCCTTCGTTGTCATCGCTGCCGCTATCGAGCAGGTTGATCTCGATGCCACTGGGATGGCGCATCACGATGACGTGCGCTTCCCGGTGCTCGCGGGTGATGGTGAAACCGAGGCGCTCGTAGAAGGCGATGGCCGGTTGGAAGGCCATCACGCGAATGCCGATGTGATCGATCTGCTCAAGTTCCATCATGGCCTGGTTCCTGTTGATCCGCAGCGCAGCCGCGTGCCGGGCGCAGCGCGCGATGGCCCGACCGGCACCGGCCGGGCTGCTCGTGGTGCCATTGTGCGGCCCGGTGTCCGGCGTGCAAAGCGCCGGCCGGCCCGGGCGCACCCGCGGCTTGCGGCATTGCCGCCGCGCAGGCAAGTCATGTCAGCGGGCTGTCGTCGATGAACCCTGTGAAGGTGGGGATGTCCGTTGGCGGTGTGAGCCAGTGATGCCGGCTGCGATCGTACAGGGCCAGCGTCGGTGCCGGGAAGCCCGGCTCGGCGAAGCCGCCGACCGCCACGGCCACCAGCTCGCCCATGGCTGCTGGCAGCGCCCACCACAGGCTGGTGCCGCAGTGCGGGCAGAAGTGGTACGTGCTTGCGCCGCCGTGATCACCCTGGCGGGTGAACTGCCGCGCTTCGCCGCTGGCGCTGACCGACTGCGCCGGGTACCACGCGCTCAGGTTGTAGCTCGAGCCGGTGCGCCGCTGGCACAGCGTGCAATGGCACAGCACCACCTGCAGGGGCACGCCCCCGCAGGCGAGTGACAACTGCCCGCAATGGCAGCGCGCCGTTCGTGCGGGCGGTGTGTCCCCAGGCCCGCTTACGGGCGCTTCTCCGACTCGTCCGTGCCGGGCGCGGGCGGCTTGTCGTCCTCGGGCCGGTAGTCGCCGAGCACGCTTTTCAGCGGGCACATGGACACCGCCGGGCACTTTCTGCAGCCGGCTGTAAGTGCGATGGGGCATAGGGTCATTTGATGGCTCCTCCCGTGCTTCTGCGGCCAGGGCGCCTGCGGTCGCGGCAGTGCCACTTTGACAAGCGGCTGCCACAAGCCTAGCCGATCGTGGCTCATGATGCCTGCGCCCGCTGGCGGGCGAGCACTGCGCCGGCTCATGCCGCTGGCTTGCGCAGCGACCAGATCCAGGCATCACGACGCGTGGGGCCGGCATTCGGGCATTGCAGGAAGGCCCTCGAGACGCCGGCGCGGGTGAAGCCGAGTTTCTCCAGCACGCGGCCAGAGGCGGGATTGTCGGTGGCGTTGGCGGCGACGATGCGCTCGACCGCGGCCAGGCCCGACAGCCAGTCCAGCACCAGTTGCCCGGCCTCCGTGGCCAGCCCCTGGCCCCAGGCGGGCCGGGCGAGCACGAAACCGAGATCGGCATCGGGCACCGCGACCCGCGCGGCGATGCCGCCGATGACCCTGGCATCGCGGCGTCGTTCGATCACCCAGTAGGACTGCTCGCCGCTCGCCAGCGCGGCCAGGTAGGCCGCGATGGCGGTGGCCGAGTCCGCCGGGCTGGCGTGGGTCGGCCAGTCCAGCCATCGGGTCACCTGCGGATCGCCGGCATACGAGAACACCGCCGCGGCATCGGCCGCGGTCGGCCGGCGCAGCACCAGGCGGACCGACTCCAGGCGCTCGGGCGGGCGCAGCTCCTGCGGCGTGCTCATGCCCCCGGACCTGCCGCGCCGGCGCGCAGCCGCCTGCATCGGACGTCAGCGTGGTCAGCGGGCGGGTACACCGTTGGCCGCGGGCGTGCTTTCAGCTGGCGCATGCGAGTCATTCGCTGTGGTGATGCAGATAGCGTTGGCTGTGATGCAGGACCCGGCGTGGCCATGTTGTGGCCAGCGGCTCATCCGGGAAGCGCCTGCGGCGCGTGGGCGATGTACACCGTGCAGGCGGACTCTCCGCCGGTGTAGGGGTTGGCGAAGCGCACCTGCTCGGCGCGCGGTGCGTTGAACGCAGCGGCCAGGCGTTGCAGGAAGGCGGCATCGGGCGGATCGTTGGACCACAAGCCGAAGACGCCGCCGGGGCGCAGATGGCCGGCCAGCGCGGCGAGGCCGGCGGCGGTGTACAGACGGGCGTTGTCATCGTTCAGCACGTGGGCCGGCGAATGGTCGATGTCCAGCAACAGCGCATCGAAGCGTCGCCCCGGCCGGGCCGTGTCGAAGCCGGCCGGAGCATCCAGGGCGCGGGCGAAGAAGTCCGCGTGCAACAGGGTGCAGGCGGGGTCATCGGCCAGCAGGCTGCCCATCGGTACCAGGCCGCGCCGATGCCAGTCGATGACCGGCGCCAGTGCATCCACAACCAGCACCTGCCGGACCCCTGGGTGGGCCAGGGCGGCCTGCGCCGTGTAGCCCAGGCCCAGCCCGCCGACGAGCACGTCCATTCCGGTTGCGTCCAGCGCTGCCAGGGTCAGCTCGGCCAGCGCCACCTCGCTGGCGGTGAACAGGCTGGACATCAGGAATTCCTCGCCGAGCCTCACCTCCCAGACGTCGCGGTTGTCCAGACGCGGCTCGCGCCGCCGGCGCAGCGAGATCGCCCCGAGCGGCGTTTCCACGTAATCGAGTTCCTGGAAGGCGGCGCTCATGGTGGCAGTGTAGCGAATCGCCGCCGCGGCGGCGCCAGCCGGTTCAGTTGCCGCCGAAGGCCATGACGCGTTCGGGCCGCAGCCGGAACAGCACCCGCACCTCGCCCGGCCGGCGCAGCGGGTAGGGCTGGCCCATGTAGCGCTCGGACAACTCGTCGATGTGGGTCTCGGCGTAGCCGCCCTCGATGATCTCCGCCACGCGGGCGCGGATTTCCAGCCAGCGGAAGGGATTGTCCGGGTCCACCACCAGCACGCTCGCGCGATCGTTGGCGCGCAGGTTGTGGTCCTTCACCCGGCCGCGCGCGGTGTTGATGAGCAGCAGGCCGTCCTGGAAGCCGAACCACACCGGGTGCACCTGTGGCTGGCCGGAGGGCAGGATCGTGGCCAGCGCGCAGACGATGGGCCGGTGCAGCAGATCGGTGTGGGTCCCGGGAATGTCGATGCCCATGCGCATGTCCCGGCGGCTCAGCCGCGGCCGGCGTCCTCCAGCAGCTGCTGCTCGTAGCTCTTGCTCTCGGCGGCCGCCGTGGCCGGTCGATCGCTGTTGTCCATGGCGGTGATGATGCGCCATTGTCCGTCGGCCTGGCGTGCCCACAGCAGGATGAACTTGCCGGTATCACGACCGCCCGGTGCCGGTTCGCTGCTCTGGCGGTAGACCCGCATCGAGGTGTAGCTGCCTCGCGTAAGCGCCCAGTCGCCCTGGATGCGAATCTCCTCCACCTGCACCAGATACTCGCGAAAGCGGAAGGTCTCCGCGAGCTGCCCGACATGCTCGCGGATCGCCTGGCGCCCGACCTGCACCGGCGCATGGGCCGGAAGCAGCACGGCGTCCTCGGCGAAGGCCTCGATGAAGGTGGCGATGTCGCCGACCTTGTACGGCGCCACGTAGTGCGACATGACCATGTCCTGGAAGGCATCCGGGTCCGGCGCCGGCGGCGGTTTGCTGCAGGCGGCGGCGAACCCTGCGAGGGCCAGGATGACAATGCTGCGGCTGCGATTCATGCGGTTCCCTTTCAAGCCACTGCAAACTGGCCCGCAACAGTAGCGCACCGGGCAGGGCGAGCAAAGCCGCGGCCGCGGACGGCTCAGTCCCCGGCGCCGCGAAACTCCGCCCGCAGGGAGCGCCCGGCCAGCCAGTAGTGCACCGAGGACCACAGACCGGCGCTGACGGCCACGATGATGAGGGCCCGGCGCAGGGACTCGGCACCGAGGTCGGCAGCGTAGAAATCGCTGAGCATGCCCACTGCCTGCGGGCCGATGCTGCCACCGATGAGGTTGGTTACCAGCAGCAGCACCGCCGAGGCCATGGCGCGCATGCGGGTGGGCACCAGGGCCTGCGCCACGGCGAAGGTGGGCGGGCCCTGCATCACGCCGATCATGAAGGGCAGGAACACCGAGGCCATGGCCAGGGTGGTGTTGGTGGTGGTGAAGGTCACGATGAATATCGGGCTGGACAGGCCGATGGCCAGCGCCGGCACCCAGACGTACCAGCGCAGGTCGGCGCGGCCGAGCCGGTCCGCGAGCCAGCCGCCGGCCAGCATGCCGAGGATCTGCGACACGCCCAGCATCACCGCCAGGGTGCTGCCGACCGCGGCAATGCCCATGCCGTGCGAGCGCGTGAAGAACGAGGGCAGCCATTGCACCACCCCCAGCCACAGGATGGTGTACAGGCCGGTGCCGATGCACAGGTGCCGGAAGGCCGGTGAGGCCGCCAGCGTCCGCAGGGTCTCGCCGAAACCGGGCATCTGGTCGGTGTCGCCGGCGGCATCGGAGTGGCCGCGCTCGGGTTCGTGCAGGCGCAGCCAGATGACGGCGGCCAGCACCAGCCCCGGGATGCCGGCGGCAAACAGTGCCAGGCGCCAGTTGTAGTGTTCGGCCAGCCAGCCCGCCAGCGTGAAGCCCACCAGGATCCCGACCGGGGCGCCCAGGGTGTACACCGACATGGCGCGGCCGCGCTCGCGCGAGGGCACGTAGTCGGCAATCAGGGAATGGCTGGGCGGGCTGCAGCCGGCCTCGCCCACGCCCACCAGCACGCGCGCAATGGCCAGTTGCAGGAAGTTCTGCGCCAGCCCGCACAGCGCGGTCATCAGGCTCCACACCGCCAGTGCGATGCTGATGATGCGCCGGCGCGAGTGGCGATCCGCCAGGCGCGCGATGGGCACGCCCATGGTGGCGTAGAACAGGGTGAAGGCGAAGCCGGTGATGAAGCCCAGCTGCGAGTCCGACAGGTCCAGCTCCGCCTTGATGGACGGCAGCAGCACCGCCAGCATGTAACGATCCATGTAGTTGAAGAATGACACCAGGAACAGCAGTGTCATCGCAGGCCGCAGCCAGGGGCGGGCCGCGGCTGCCGCCGCCGGATGGGTGCTCACCTTGAATGGTCCCTCACTCGCGCGCCGGCGCGGCCTTGCAGGCACCGTAGCAGATCGCCCGGGCGGACGCCTGCCCGGGGATCAGCCCTGCAGTTGCCCCCCGGCGAAGGTGTCGCAACGGGCGAGCAGCGTGACCGTGTCGCCTTCCACGCGGCAGTGCAGGTCGCCGCCGCGGGCCGACAGTTGCCGGGCGTGCAGCTGCGCCCGGCCGAGCCTGCCGGCCCAGAACGGCGCCAGCGCCAGGTGCGCACTGCCGGTGGCCTGGTCCTCGCGCTGCGCCATGCGCGGCAGCAGCACCCGCGAGACGAAGTCGCAGTCGATACCGGGGGCGGTTACGGAGTAGCCGAAGCACTCGCCGGTGGCCAGGGCATCCCAGTCCGGCACCAGCTCGCCCACGCCGGGCGCATCGGCCAGCAGCACGATGTCCTTGTCGCCGGTGACGAAGTAGCCGATGGCGGCGCCGTGCAGGCCGGCCTGCACGGCCGCCGGTACCGGCGCCGGGCGGGCCGGGATACCGGGCGCCGAGAGCGCCATGCGCCCGGCCTCGCGGGCAAGCTGCAGCACGCCGCCGGCGTAGTGCAGCGCGACGCAATCACCGTCGTCGTTGGTGAGCGCCTGGCCGGCGCCCGCTGCGCCGTGGCCGCACAGCATGAGTTCGCGTTCCGCGGCGAACCAGCGGATGTCATGGCCGCCGTCATCGCGGGCGCGCACGAACGCGGTCGCAGGCTGGTTGAAGTCGGCGGCCAGGTGTTGCAGGGCGGCGCTGTCTTCGAGGCTGTCGACGGCCAGCACGCAGCAGGGGTTGCCGCGTGCCGCGGGGCCGGTGAATACGTTCAGCAGCTGGAATTGCCCGGGAACCATGGCGGGCATGTTAACCCGGCGAGGCGGTCGCGGCGCGGAAGCGGCGTGGATGGTGGCGGGCGCGGACAGATGACGGGGCCGAGGGCGTGGCGCCCGCCGGCGTTCGTCCCCGGCTCAATCGCCGTGGCTCACCCCGGTGATGAGATAACCGCCGGACTTCTCGTCCAGCTGCAGGGTGACCAGGCCCTGGGTCTGGGCCTGCTCCAGCATCTCGCCGAAGGTACGGAAGCCGTGGTAGCGCTCGTTGAAGCCGGGCTTGCGGCGCTTGATGGCCTGCTTGACCATCGAGCCCCAGACCTTGTCTTCCTCGCCGCGCTCCTGGTAGAGGGCCTCGATGGTCTCGAGGATGAGCTCCAGGCCTTCCTGCTGCTTGTCCTCTTCGCTCTTGGGTGCATCGTCTTTCTTCGTTGCAGCCTTGGCCTTGCCGCCGGACTTGCCGCGGCGACGGCGCGTTTTCTTCTTCTCGTCCTCGCGCACGAGATCGTCGTAGAAGATGAACTCGTCGCAGTTGTCCACCAGCAGGTCCGAGGAGGAATTCTTCACCCCGACACCGATGACCACCTTGTTGTTCTCGCGCAGCTTGCTGACCAGTGGCGAGAAGTCCGAGTCCCCGGAGACGATGACGAAGGTGTCCAGGTGTTCCTTGGTGTAGCAGAGATCCAGGGCGTCGACGACCATGCGGATGTCGGCGGAGTTCTTGCCCGACATGCGCACGTGCGGGATCTCGATGAGTTCGAAGGCCGCCTCGTGCATGCCGCCCTTGAAATCCTTGTAGCGGTCCCAGTCGCAGTAGGCCTTGCGGACCACCACGTTGCCCTTGAGCAGCAGGCGTTCAAGCACGCGGCGCATGTCGAACTGGGAGTACTTGGCGTCGCGAACGCCCAGGGCGACGTTCTCGAAATCACAGAATACGGCGAGGTTGCGGGTGCCGGAGGCGTTGCTCATGGAGTTCCTTGCAGGCGGGTGCGGCGGGCCGCGGAGGCCCGGTGATCGTCAGAGCGCCAGTGTAGCAGGTCCGCGCCCGCCGGCGCGCGCCCGGGCCTGCTCAGGCTGCCTTGCGCGAGCGCAGCGAGAACACCTGCATGGCGTCGCCGAACATCGCCAGGCCGGCATCGCGGATGAGTTCCAGGTGCTCCGGGGTGACATCGAGGATGCGGCCGATACCCGGGTGCATGGCGGTCAGGCCGTCGCGGTAGGAGAAGGCGACGAAGCGCGCCACGTTGACCACGGCGATGTCCTGGGCGAGCACCACGTCCGCCTCGGGCCGGTACTGGTAGCGGATGCAGTCGGCCATCTCGCGTGGCAACTGCCACAGGTCGGCAAGCGCGCCGCCAACCTCGGCGTGGTCCAGGCCGAACATCTCGCGCTCGACCAGGTGCACCGGCCGGCAACTATTGGCGGCACGCTCGAAGGCCTGTTCGGCGAGGCCGGGCAGCTTCTGGTAGATCACCATGTGCCCGATGTCCGCGAGCAGGCCGTGCAGGAACAGCGTCTCCGCGCCGGGCAGGTCCAGCGTCAGGGCCGTGGCCTTGCTGGTCACGGCCAGCTGCACCGACTCGCGCCAGAACTGCACCACGTCCATGTGCCCACCCTCCATGCCGTCGAACAGTTCGGCGACGCTGGTTGCCAGGACAACGTCGTGGATGAGTTGTGCGCCGAGCAGGTTGACGGCGTGCGATACCGAACCGACCTCGTTGCGCAGGCCGAACATGGCGCTGTTGGCCATGCGCAGGAACCGCGCCGACAGCGCCGGGTCGAGGGTGATGATGGCAGCCATGTCCGCCAGCCCCGCATCCGGGTCGTTCAGGGTTTCACGTATGCGCAGGTAGACGTCGGGAAGGCTGAAGAGCGTTTCCGCGTCCACCAGCAACTGGTCCATGATGGCGCTTGGCATGACCGGGCCTGCGGGTCGTTGGCTGTGGTCTGCTTAGCGACCATGGTGGCACGGACTGAAGCCCGGCAGGACGGTTCAGGGCAGCACGGCGTACTCGCTCCCGGGCAGCGTCAGCATGGCATCGAGCTGCTGCAGATCGGTCTCGTCCAGGATGCCGGCGGCCTGGCGCAGACGCACCAGTGAATCCAGGTAGCGATAGCGCACGCGGGAGCGGGCCCGTCGTGCGTCCACCAGTTCCCGCTCGGCATCGATGAGGTCCGCCGTGGTGCGGCTGCCGGACTGGTACTGCACCCGCAGCGCCTCCAGGGCGGCCTGACGTGACGCCACCGTTTTCTCGGCCGCGGCGCTGGCGCTCACCGAGGCCTGCAGGCGCAGCCAGGCGGCGCGCGCATCGCGCTCGGCCCGCCGTTCGGCCCGTTCCAGCCGGGCCACGGCCTCGGCATGGCGCTGCACGGCGACGTGTGTGGCGGCGCTGATGCCGCCGCCGCTGAACAGCGGCATGTTCACTTCCACGCCGATACGTCCGCCGGTGGTGTCCGTGTCGCCGAAACGCCCGCCCTGGGACTCGTAACCGTAGGCGGCCACGAAATCCACTGTGGGTAGATGACCAGCCTGCTGGGCGCGGATCTCGCGGGCCAGCACTTCCGCCTGCACCCGGGCGGCGGCCACCGTGAAGTTCTGCGACCGCGCCAGGCCGGCCCAGTAGTCGCCATCGCCTTCCTGCAATGGTTCGGGCATCGCATCCAGGCGCAGATGCTTGAGGTCGCTGGCCGGCTGGGCGGTGATCTCCTCGATGGCCAGCAGGGCCTCGCCGGCACGGGCGCGGGCGTCGAGCAGTTCCGCTTCGGCCTGGTCCAGGGCCGCTTCGGCTTCCAGTTCCTCCGCCACGGTGGCCAGGCCCAGCTTGCGCTGTACCCGGACCTGGCGGCGCTGTTCCAGCAGCGAACCCAGGGTCGCCTCGGCGTACAACTCGTCGTCGCGGGCAGCGATGGCATCCAGGTAGCTGCCGGTCAGGCGGACCATCAGGTCCAGCCAGGCGGCTGCCAGGGTGGCTTCGGCCTGTGCCACGCGCTTGTCGGCCTGGCGCAGCCGTACCCAGCGATCGAAACGCAGGATGGGCTGGGTGGCGCGCACTTCGTAGCGCTCGGTCTGGAAACCGATGTCGCCGCCCAGGCCCACCGCGCCGCGGGCCACCTCGATGTCCTGGGAGTTGCCGTAAGCGTTCGCTTCAAGGCTCAGCTCCGGCAGCAGACGGGCGAGGCTGGCGCGACGCTCGAAGCGGATGGCCTCGCGGGCAGCGAGCGCGGCCTGGTAAGTCGGATCCTCGGCCTGGGCCAGGGCAAGCAGGTCTGCCAGGCCTTCAGCGGCCGGCGCGGGGCCGGCGAGGCTCAACACCAGCGCCCACAGGCCGATAACACGGGAGGCGAGGCCGCACGAGGCGGCATCCTTGCCAGAGTATTTTTCCATAAAATTATATAAAACAGTAAGTTATATTATATTTCTAAGGTTGAATGTAATTTAGCATAACTCTAAACCGCCTTGGCAGGTTATTGCAATAAATAAATGAAAATCCTAGGGAATAAGGACATACCCGCAACCGGAGTGATATCGCCGACGCTGAGCCCGCACGGGCGCTGGCTGGATATCCAGTGCCGGCTGGTGGCCGGCGTGCGCGAGGGCGTGCTGTTCAACGGACCGGGTGCGGACCGTATCGCCGCCACCTGGCCGCTGCCGGCGCCTGCCGCGGCGTCGCTGGTCGCCCTTGTCCGTCAGGCCGTGCGCGCCGACCGGGCGGCGGTGGACGCCGGTGCCGACGGCGACCTGCTGCTGGCCGTCCCCTTGCGCGACGGCACCGGGACGCTGGGCTGGGTGGCGCTGTGCCTTGCGCCTCGCGACGACATCCAGCGACGGGCAGTGATTCGACTGCTGGAATGGGGCAGCGCCTGGCTGGCGCTGCTGGACGAGCTGCAGCCTGCCTCATGGCCGGCGGCCGCCGCCGAGGCCGCCGCCGCGGCGCTGGTGGACGCCGCCTCCTGGCGGGAAGGCACGCAGCGGCTGGCGGATCACCTCGCCGCGGCGCTGCAGTGCCGGCGCGTGAGCGTGATGAGCGCGGCTGGCAGTGGCCGTGTGCAGCTGTGCGCGGTCTCCGGCGGGCGCCGCGTGGATGCGCGCACGGACGCGGCCCGCCGCCTGGTCGAGGC
>CAYGQN010000002.1:34063-34337 GCA_964351795.1 uncultured Gammaproteobacteria bacterium | reverse complement strand
CTGATGAGCACCTCGTTGCCGGCCGCCGACATGATGGTGGACGAACGTCGCCTGTACCAGGGCCGCGCGCTGGCCGTGGTAGCGCCTGCCGATACCGCGCAGCTGGCCGCAGTGGTGCGCTGCTGCCATGACAACGGCTGGCCGATGGTGCCCCAGGGAGGCAACACCGGCTATTGCGGTGGTGCCACGCCCTCGGCGGCCGGCAACGAGCTGCTCATCAGCCAGGCGCGCCTGCCCGGCCAGCGCGCGATACATCGCACCGGCCAGACGCTCA
>CAYGQN010000002.1:27949-34053 GCA_964351795.1 uncultured Gammaproteobacteria bacterium | reverse complement strand
GTACGGCACGGCGCGGGAACTGGTGCTGGGCCTTGAAGTGGTACTGGCCGACGGCAGTGTGCTCAGCGATCTCGAGGGTCTGCGCAAGAACAACACCGGTTACCCGCTGGCGCAATTGTTCTGCGGTGCCGAGGGCACGCTCGGCATCATCAGCGCGGCCACGCTGCGGCTGTTCCCGGCCGCCAGGGCGCAGCACACGCTCTGGCTGGCGCTGGCGGATCTCAACGGCATCGACGCGCTGCTGCTGGCGTTCCGCGCCGCCTCGGGTGACTGCGTCACGAGTTTCGAATACGTCTCCCGTGCCTCGCTGGAGTACGTCACGGCGGATTTCGGTTATGCCGATCCGCTGGCCGCGCCGGCGGCACACTATGCACTGGTGGAGTTGTCCACCAGCGGCGATGGCGATGCCCTGGCCACGGTGATGGAAAGCCAGCTGGCCGAGGCCATCGAGTCCGGCCTGGTGCTCGATGGCGTGCTTGCGACCAGTGAGCGACAGCGGCGGGAACTGTGGCAGCTGCGCGAGCATATTCCGGCGGCCGAGCGGCATATGGGCGGTTCGATCAAGCACGATGTCGCGGTGGTGCCGTCACGGCTGCCGGCATTCACGGCGGCGCTGCGCGAGCGCATGGCCGCCGCCTTCCCGGACCTGCGCCTGTCGGTGTACGGCCATGTCGGCGACGGCAACCTGCACTTCAATGTCCTGGCGCCGGCAGGGGTCGAGGATCCGCAGTTCGTGCGTCGCGACGGCCCGGCCGTGTCGCGGCTGGTGCACGATTGCACCGCCGAGTACGGTGGCAGCTTCAGCGCCGAGCACGGCATAGGCAAGTACAAGTCCTCGGACCTGGCGCGTTACGCGGATCCGGTCCGGCTGGCGCTCATGCGCAGCGTCAAGCAGGCGCTGGATCCGCGCGGCCTGATGAACCCGGGCAAGCTTTTCGACGACGAGCCCGGGCCGGATCAGCCCTTGAGCGGGCCCGGCCCTGCGTAGCGTAAGGAGAACCGACATGGCAGTGATCGCATTCATCGGCCTGGGCGTGATGGGCTTCCCCATGGCCGGCCACCTGGCCGCAGCCGGGCACGGCCTGCGGGTCTACAATCGCACCGCGGCGCGGGCCCGGGCCTGGGTGGATGCCCATGGTCAGCTTGCCTGCGCCTGCCCCGCCGAGGCTGCCGCCGGTGCGGATTTCGTGATGGTCTGCGTGGGCAACGACGATGATCTGCGCAGCGTCGTCCTGGGCGAGCAGGGCGCACTGGCGGGCATGCGCCCCGGTGCCGTGCTCGTTGATCACACCACCGCTTCGGCCGACGTCGCCCGTGAGCTGCACGGCCTGGCCGCGCAGCGGGATATCGGCTTCGTGGACGCGCCGGTCTCCGGCGGGCAGTCCGGGGCCGAGCAGGGCGTGCTCACGGTGATGTGCGGCGGTGACGATGCCCACTTCCAGGCCGCGCTGCCGATCATCAATGCCTATGCCCGCCGCTGTGTGCGCATGGGCGAGGCCGGCGCCGGCCAGCTCACGAAGATGGTCAACCAGCTGTGCATTGCCGGCCTGCTCCAGGGCCTGGCCGAAGGGCTGAACTTCGGCCAGCGCGCAGGCCTGGACATGGAGCGCGTGCTGGAGGTCATTGGTGCCGGCGCGGCACAGTCCTGGCAGATGGACAACCGCGGCCGGACCATGCTGCGGGGCGAGTTCGATTTCGGCTTCGCGGTGGAGTGGATGCGCAAGGACCTCGCCATCGCCATGGCCGAGGCAGCCCGCAACGGTGCGCGACTGCCCATCACGGCGGTCATCGACAGCTTCTATGCCGAGTTGCAGGCAGGCGGTGGCGGGCGCCGCGATACCTCCAGCCTCATCGCGCTGCTGCAGCGGGATTGAACGCGGCTGTCAGCCGGCGCTGCGCGCCTGCAACTGCATGTCGACCTCGTCGTCCCAGACGGCCTCGGGCAGGGGCAGGCCGGCCAGTGCCTCCGGCCCCAGGCTGACACCGGCATCCACCGACAGCTGCGCCAGCAGTGATTCGAGCTGGCGCGCGTGCTGGGCGGTGTGCCAGCAGGTGCGCTCCAGCACCGCGGCCAGCGGTACGTTGCCGAAGTAGGTCTGCAGCGTCTGCGCGCCGGTGTCGGGCCCGATGCCGGCGCGCCAGGCCTGCAGGCGCGTGCGCACATCCCGGCCGAAACCGGCGATGGCCGCGCCATCGTGAAGGGCCGGTGGCGGCAGGCGCTCGTAGTACTCGTAGTCCAGCCGCCCGCCCGCGGCGGTATCCAGGAAAGCCTCGGCAATCACGAACACATGGTAGGCAAGGTCGATGATGCGACGGTTCTCGCGGCCCGGCAGGCTGCGCTGCAGAGCGGCATCGGGCAGTGCCGCGGCAAAGGCTGCGGCCGTGCCCAGCAAGGCATCCAGCCGCCCGCCGAGGGTATCGACGGCCAGGCGCTCGCGGGCCAGCGACTCGCCGACGAAGGCGGCCAGTTCATCGAGATCCTGGGCAAAGCACAGGGCCTCGCCACGACGGACCACCGGCACGGTGCGCACGCCGAGGCGCGCCAGCTCGGTCATCGCCTGCGGATCGGTGCGCACGTTCACCGACTCGAACGGAATCCCCAGGCGGCGCAGCAGTTCCTTGGCCTGCAGGCAGCTGGAACAGCCCGGTTGCCAGTAGACAATCAATGCCTGGTCGCTCATCAGCCGCCTCGCGCTGTTGCCGGGGCCCAGTATAGGCGTGTGACGTGGGCATTTCGACGCGCATCGCGGACAAGCGGGGCTGCGCCGGCGCTGCCCCTGCTCGATCGATCAGCGCGGAGCAGCGCTGGTCCGGCCAGGTGGCGCGACGACGGGTGGCTCAGGCTGCAGGTCGGGTATCGGCGTGATGGCGGACGCGATGCGAGCGGGCCATGAAGCTGCGATACAGCAGCGGGATGACGAACAGCGTCAGCACGGTGGAGAAGGCCAGGCCCCAGACAATAGCCGTGGCCACCGGCCCCCACACCAGCGACTTGCCGCCGATGCCGGCGGCGAGGGAGAACAGGCCGGCGATGGTGGTCAGCGAGGTGATGAGAATCGGCACGACGCGTCGCCGCGATGCGAACACCGTCGCATGCAGCAGGCTCATGCCCCGCGCCAGGCGATCATTGGCGGCGGAGATCAGCACGATGGCGGCGTTCACGGCAATGCCCGACAGGGCCACCACACCGTACAGGGTGTACAGGCTGAGCGGATTGCCCGAGACCATCAGGCCGAGCACTACGCCGGTGAAGGCGAGGGGGATGCTCACCAGGATCATCAGGGGCTGGAAGTAGCTGCGGAACTGCGTGCCGAGGATGGCGTAGACCAGGCCCAGGCCAACGAAGAACAGCATCTTCAGCGCGCTGAGCGATTCATTGATGTCGTCGAACTGGCCCGACAGGTCCAGGCTCACGTTGGGAAAGCGCTCGCGCAGCGCCTCCCACTCCGCCAGCACAGCCTGGTTCGCCGTGACGGTGTCGGTGACCGCGGTATCGATATCGGCATCCAGGGTAATCGTGCGACGGAAGTTGTAGTGGCGGATGTTCTGCTGGCCACGGCCGTACTCGGCATCAAGGAGGTCGCCGATAGCCACCGCGCCGCCGCCTGGCAGAGACAGGCTGGCCTGCAGCACCTGGTCGATATCCTGGCGGTCGCCGGTATCGGCCAGCACGCGCACGCGCACCTCTTCGCCGCGATCCTGGAAGGTGGTGACGATTTCCCCGTCGATCATCGCCATCAGGGAGCGGCCCACGGTCACCGGTTCCAGCCCGGCACGCTTGATGGCCTCGCCGTCGTAGCGCAGCAGCAATTCCCGCTTGCCGATGCGGAAGTCGCTGCTGACGTCTCGAATCCCCGGCGTGGCGTTCATGATGTTGCGCACGGCGGTGGTGGCGGCCAGGAGTTCGTCGAATTCATTGCCGCGAATCTTGATGTTGATCGGCCGCTCGGTCGGCGGCCCGTCCTCCACCCGCAGCAGGGAGATCTCCCCGGGGATGTCGAGGTCGCGCACGGCGGCCTCCACGGCGTCGGCAATCTCGTACACGCCACGCTGGCCGGGTGCGGCCGGGGCCAGGCTGAACAGCACCTGGCCGCTGTCATCACCGAACAGGGGTTCGGTCTGGGTGAAGCGCAGGCCGGCATAGGCCACGCTGTCGCGCAGCTCCCCGGGGCGCAGCTCGGCCAGTGCCACCTGCTCGATCTGCTGCAGGTAGCGACCGGTGTCCTCCAGCCGGGTACCGGCGGGTGCTTCCAGCGACACGTAGAACAGGCGGATGGGATCGGCGGCGAAGAAGTTCACCTTCACCTTTTCCGTGGCCAGGCCGGCACCGGCCAGCGCAAAGACCACCACGATGGCGACCACCGAGATGATCGGGTGGCGCAGGGCCACCAGCAGCGCGCGGGTGTAGCGCAGGCGCAGCCAGTGCGTGAAGGCGGTACGCAGTCGCTGCACCCGGCCGGGATTGTCGAAGCGGATGCGCGCGGCGATCACGTGGGCCGGCAGCATCCAGTAGGCCTCCAGCAGGCTGATGGCCAGCGCCAGGCACACCACCAGCGGGATCACCTTCATGAACTCGCCGAGAATGCCGGGGATGAGCGTCAGCGGGAAGAACACCGCGATGGTGGTCAGCACCGAGGCGGTCACCGGCGCGAAGACCTCGCCAAGGGCGCCCATCGCGGCATCCAGGCCGCGCATGCCGGCGCGCATGCGCTCGTAGATGGATTCCACCACGACGACCGCGTCATCGACCAGCATGCCCAGCGAGATCACCACGCCGAGCAGCACGGTGTTGTCCAGCGTGAAGCCGACATTGTTCAGCACCAGGAAGGTGCCGCCGAGGGTGAACGGGATCCCGATGGCGGTGAGGCCGGCGATCCGTGAACCCAGGAACAGCCAGGCCACCAGCAACACCAGCACCAGGCCGATGAGGGCGTTGGTCTGCATGAGCCGGAGGGCCTGGCGGGTGGAGACGGTCTGATCGTCCACCAGGTGCAGGCTCACGCCCGTGCGTGCGGCCAGGGCATTGCGCTCGGCGATGTAGGCGTTGATGCGTTCGATGAGGTCGAGCACGTTGGCGTCGGCCGTCTTGGTGACCACCAGCATCGATGCCGGATCGCCGTGGTAGCGCACCTGCTCGGAGGCCTCCTCGGCGCTGCGGTAGATGCGGGCCAGTTCCCCCAGCTCGACCACGCCGCTGGCGGTGAGCACGGGGAAGCGAGCGAGGCGGCCGGGATCGTTGAAGGTGCCCTCGATGCGCACCACCCACTCGTCCGCCGGGGTGTTCACGTCGCCGGCGGAGACATCGCGGAAGTAGCCGCGCACGGTATCGGCGAGGTCTGCCGGGGTGACGCCGAGGCCGGTCAGGCGGCCGGGGTCGAAGGCCACGTGCAGTTCCGGGTCGGACACGCCGTAGGTTTCGGTGATGCGGTCCACGCCGCGGATGCGCTCGATGTCGCTGCGGATCTCGCGAACCTGGCGGCGCAGGTTCTCGTCGCCGCCGCGGGCCCGCACCACCACGTTGGCGGTCGGGAAGCCGTTGGAAGTGGAGAACTCGAACACGTTCGGAGGGCGCTCGATCTCGTCAGGCAGCTCGTCGGTGTAGGTGTTCTGGATTTCCCGGCGCAGGTCGACCACGCGCTTGTCGAACGTGCGCTCGTCGATCTGCTCGAAGCGGATGAGGATGTTGCTGATGCCGTCGCGGCTGGTGCTGGAGACGAAGCGGATGTCCTTGATGCCGCGTTCGATGGCCTGTTCCAGCGGATCGGTCACGCGCCGCTCCACGTCGCGGGCGGCCGCGCCGGGATAGAAGGTGGTGATGTTGATCCAGTTGAAGTTGATCTCCGGGTCCTTGGACCGTGGCATCAGGGCATAGCTGACCCAGCCGGCGATGATGATGAGCAGGAATACCAGGTTGGCCAGGACATGATTGTCCAGGAAGCTGCGGATGAAGCTCACGGCGTCTGGACGATGCTGATGGCCTGGCCGTCGTTCAGCCCCAGGTGGCCTTCGGTGATGACCCGGGTGTCGGCGGGCAGCGTGACGGCAACGGCCCGGCCCGGGTCGGCTTCCGGCAGCGGCTGGAAGCGTGCCCGGCCATCCACGGC
>CAYGQN010000002.1:0-27939 GCA_964351795.1 uncultured Gammaproteobacteria bacterium | reverse complement strand
CGCTGAAGCGCAGCCGTGCCTCGCGGTTACGCGTGCTGCTGTCAACGGCCGCCACGACTGTTCGCAGGACCAGCGGCCAGGACTTCGCTGCGGCGACGAAGCGGGGCTCGGCCCCGGGGGCGAGCGAGTCGGCCCGGCTGGTGGTCAGCAGGGCCGATACCTCCAGCGCGCTGGTGTCGATGACGCGCAGCAGCGGATCACCGGCCATCGTGTAGTCACCCACGGCGGCCAGGCGCTCGGTGACCAGGGCCGGGTAGGGTGCACGCACCTGGCAGCGCTCCACGTTGATAGAGGCCTGCGCGCGGTTCGCCAGGGCGGCCTGCCGATCGGCCTGCAGGGCGGTCAGCTCCGACGCCCGTTCGTCCACGGCCTCGGCGGAAATGCTCTGCCGTGTGCGTAGTTCGCTGGCCCTGGCCAGGCGCTTTTCGGCCAGATCGATCCGCGCCTCCAGGGCGGCGAGGGCGGCGCGGCTGCGCTGCAGGGCGAGTTCGTGATCGCGGCAGTCGATGCGCGCCAGCACAGCGCCGGCCTGCACCCCGTCGCCGGGCAGGACTTCGATGGCAACCACTTCGCCGGCGACCTGGGTCGCCACGCGCGCTTCGTTCAGGCTCACGACCGTGGCCGGCGCCGCGTGCTGCGGATAGCTGGCGATGTCGGCAAGGCGTGCGGTCTGCACCGGCGCCGGGTCGGCCGCCGCCGCGGCGGCGCCGAGCAGCAGTGCGGCGAATATCGGGTACTGGCGAGCGATGTTCATGTCGGGTTCCGGAACAGGCGGCGTCATCCATGGGCGGCGCCATTGTAGAGCGCCGGTGTGGTTTCTCCGAGTATGCGTCGTGACGGCGGCACAGTGACCGTGATTGCTGTGGCAAGCCTGCGCCCGGCGGCGTGAAATTCGTGTTGTGCCGCCGCCTCAGCGCACCAGCCGCCGTCGCGCCAGCCGGCCGGCCAGCAGCAGGCCGGCAATGGCCCAGGCGGCCAGCACCCCCACGTGCAGCGCAAGGCTGTCCGGCAGGCTGCCGGTGGCCAGTGGGCGGACGATTCCCACCGCGTGGGTCAGTGGCAGCAGGGCGACCAGGTCCCGGGCCAGTGCCGGCAGTGCCGCCACCGGGTAGAACACGCCGCAGAAGATGAACATCGGCGTCATGAACATGGTGATGTAGTAATTGAAGAAATCGTAGGAGGGCGCCAGCGCGCTCACCGACAGGGCCGGGCCGGCGAAGCACAGCCCGATCAGGGCGAAGGCGGGGATGCAGGCGAAGGCCAGCGGCGAGTCGATGGCACCGAAGGCGAAACTCACCAGCAGGATGGCCGAGGCGGAGATGACCGACTTCGTGGCGCACCACAGGGCCTCGCCCATGACGATGTCATCGATGCCGAGCGGTGTCGCCATCAACGCGTCCCAGGTCTGTTGCGGCACCATGCGGGTGTAGGCCGAGAACATGCCCTCGTAGGAGGCGGCGTTCATGGACGAGGAGGCGAGCAGGCCGGTGGCGATGAAGCTGAGGTAGGGCATGCCGGCCATGTCGCCGATGAAGCGGCCCAGGCCGAAACCCAGCCCGAACAGGTACAGCACCGGCTCACCGAAATTGAACACCAGGCTCGGCACCACGAGCTTGCGCCAGACCAGTGCGTTTCGGCGCCACACCGCCAGGGCGCGCATGGAAGGCTTGAACAAGGCAGGACCCCGGATCGGTGACGCGAACGGCGGTGCGCAGCTTAGCCGGCCGCGGTCCGGCCGGGCAATGCCCGCGCCCCGGCGAGGAGCGGAACTGATACATGTCAGGGCGCGGTGGGGCAGACGTGCTAGGCTTTTTCCATGAGAGGTTTGCCCATCATCGTGCTGATCCTGCTGCAGGCGCTGGCGCCTGTACTGCATGCGCATGTGGGCGGCGATCATGCCGGCCGCGGTCTGCACCTGCATCCTGCGGGCAAGCAGATCACCGGCCAGACGGTGGCGGGCGTCAGCACCGCGCCAGGCCTGGAGGTGCGGGTCACCCGTGCCCTGGCGCCGCGTGCGGAGACCCTGCGTACCGCCAGCACACCCGCCCCGGACCTGCTCTCCGGCCCGGCATTCCCGCTGGCGCACCGTCCTGCCAGCCGCATCATCTCCCTGGTCCTGCTCCGTGGCAGCCTGCCACCGGGGCGGCGAGGATTCAGCCAGCATCCCTCCAGGGCCCCGCCCGCCGCCTGACAGGTCCTGGTACGCGCTGCCGCGCGTGCCCTCGTTTGTATACGGAACCTGTACCGCGGAGAACTTCCATGCGCAGTCTGCGCCTGCTGCTGGTGATGTTGTGCATCACCGCGCCCTGCCATGCGGTCGATCGCCTCGACCGGCATGCGCTACACCTGCTGACCGAGTCCGGTGCCCTGGAACTCGGCACGGTCGTCAATGCGGCCGCCATGCGGAACCGCAACCCGGACGCGCTCGCCGGCGCCCTGGCCGAGGCCGCGGCCTGGTCGCGCCAGGCGGAGCTCGTCTTCGCGGCACCGCCGAATGTGTTCCTGCGCCACAACCGCCCCGGGCCCGGCGAGGATTTCGGCCTCATGGAGCACGAGGCGCTGTTGCAGCTGACCCTGAAATGGCCATCCCAGGGGGATGCCCAGCGGCGCCTGGCCACCAGCGCCCGGGCACTGGCGCTCACCGACGCCAGGGCCGGCCTGTGGCAGCTTGCCGGCATAGTCCGCGAGGCCATCTGGGAGTACCAGCTGGCGCTGAGCGAGCTGGCCGCCGCCAACCGCGCACTGGGCCTGTCCGAGCAGATCCTGGAGACCGTGCGACTGCGTTACCAGGCCGGAGACCTGGCGCACAGCGAGCTGCTGCTGGCCGAAGCGGAGCAACTGGCCCGGGCCATGGCCGTCACCGGGGCCGAGCGGCGGCTGGCGGATGCAGGCCGCCGCTACGAATCCCTCACCGGCCTGCAGCAGCTGCCGGCCGCGGCGGCCGAGGACGCCGTTGACATGCCGCCACTGGAGCAGCACCCGGCATTGCTCGCCGCTGCCGATACCGTGGAGCGCGCCCGCTGGAGCAGCGAGGTGCAGCGCCAGGCCGGCCGCACCAACCCGGTCCTGGGGATCGGCCCGCGCCGCGAACGGGCACGGGGCTTCGAACCCTGGTCGGACTCCATTGGATTCACCCTGCAGCTGCCCTTCGGCAGCGCTGATTACGCCACGGCCGCGGCGGCTTCCGCCGAGCGCGCCGTGACCGATGCCATGGTCGGCCGTGAACGGTTGCAGCGGGAGCTGGCGCTGGCCCGTCACGAGGCCCTGCATGAACTGGAAGTGGCCCGCAGCCTGCAGGCGCAGGTGCTGCGCTGGCAGCAGGTCAGCGAGCAGCGCGAGGCCATCGCACGTGTGGCCTTCGATGCCGGTGAGATCGATCTGACCCGCTTCCTGCGTGTCCGCAACGACGCCATCGCTGCCCGGCGGGCACGGGTGGACGCGGAGCTGCGCATCAATCTTGCCATCGCCCGCCGCAACCAGGCCGCCGGCATCCTGCCGCCGGGCGCCGACCTCAACGGGGGAACCCTGCCATGATCACGAACCGCTGGAAGCCAGCCGGCTTGCATACCTTCGTCCTGACCTCTCTGATCACGGCCGCCTCCCTCGCGGCCGCCGCGCCGCTGGCCCTGGATGCCGAGGCCGCGGCCCGGCTGAACCTGGCCTACGTGCAGCCCGAGCCGGTGGGCGATACCGGCAGCCGGCGGGTGCCGGGCGTCATCACCGTGCCGCCAGCGAGCGTGTATGCCGTGAGCACGGCGGTGGACGCGCTGGTCGAGCACGTGGCCAGGGCCGAGGGCGAGACGGTGCAGGCGGATGAAGTGCTGGCAGTGCTGCGCAGCCCGGACCTGCTGGCCATGCAAAGCGACTACCTGCGCGCCCGCAGCGATCGGGACCTGAAGAAGGCCATGCGCGATCGCGACCGCCAGCTCGCCGCTGCCGGCGCCATCGCGGCCCGGCGCCTGCAGGCCACCGAGGCGGAGTACGCGCAGGCACGCATGGTCACCACCCAGGCACGCGCCCGCCTGCTGGCCAGCGGTTTCGACGCAGCCGCGATCACAGACCTGAACGACAACCAGCGCCTGGACGATCGGCTGGAACTGCGCTCGCCGGTGAGCGGCGTCGTGCTCGCCCGCGAGGGCACTGCCGGCCAGCGCGTGGAGGCCATGTCCATGCTCTATCGCATCGCCTCGCTGGAGCGTCTGTGGGTGGAAATGCGGGTGCCGCAGGAGGTGGCCGCCGATATCCGTCCCGGCCAGCCGCTGGTGGTCACCGCCCACAGGCATCCGGCAACGGTGCTGACGGTTGCGCAGGCGGTCGAATCGGCGGATCGCACGGTGCTGGTGCGCGCCGAGTTGCAGGTGCAGCCGGCGGATGTGCTGCCCGGCCAGTTCGTGATGTCGGAGCTGCAGGGCGCTGCGGCCGAGGGCTGGTTCCTGCCCGCCACGGCGGTGGTGCGCCGCGCCGGCCGTGATTACGTGTTCGTGCGCGTGCCGGGAGGTATCGAGGTGCGGGCCGTGACCGTGGCCAGCCGCGATACCGCGGGCGTGCGTATCGGTGCCGGCCTGTACGCCGATGACGAGGTTGTCAGCGAAGGCACGGCCAGCCTCAAGGCCCTGTGGCTGGCGAGCGGGGAAGGCAGCTGATGCTCGAGGCCATCATCCGTTTCGCACTCACCCAGCGCGTGCTGACCCTGTTGTTCGCGATCGGGCTGGCCGCGCTCGGCTACCGCGCCTTCACCGGGCTGCCGATCGATGCCTTCCCGGACGTCTCGCCAACCCAGGTGAAAATCATCGTCAAGGCGCCGGGCATGACGCCCGCCGAGGTCGAGCAGCGCATCACGGTGCCCATCGAACTGGAGGTGCTGGGCCTGCCGCGCCAGAGCATGCTGCGCTCGGTGGCCAAGTACGCGCTGACCGATATCACCCTGGATTTCGAGCAGGGCACCGACATCTACTGGGCGCGTCAGCAGGTCGCCGAGCGCCTGAACAACGTCTGGCCGGAGCTGCCGGCGGACATCTCCGGTGGCATCGCGCCCATGACCACACCGCTCGGGGAGATGTTCATGTTCACCATCGACAGCGACAGCCTGTCGCTCACCGAGCGCCGGCGCCTGCTGGACTGGGTGATCCGGCCGGCCCTGCGCACGGTTGCGGGCGTGGCCGACGTCAACGCCCTCGGCGGCTACGTGCGCAGCTTCGAGGTGGTGCCGGACCCGGAACGCCTGTCCGCGCGCGGCCTGTCCGCCGGTGACCTCATCAGCGCCATCGAGCGCAACAACCGCAACGACGGCGCCGGGCGCGTCACGCGGGGTGAGGAATCGATCCTGGTACGCACCGAGGGTCGCATCCTGGCGCTGGAGGATCTGCGACGCATCGTGGTGTCGGGCAGCCAGGCCGTGCCGGTGACCGTCGAGGATGTCGCGTCGGTGCGAATCGGCGCACTCACCCGTTACGGGGCGGTGACCGAGAACGGCCGGCACGAGACCGTGCAGGGGCTGGTCCTCGGCCTGCGCGGCGCCAATGCCCGCGAGGTCGTCGCCGGCGTACGCGCCAAGCTTGCCGAACTCGCGCCCTCGCTGCCGGACAGCGTGAAGGTGAGCGTGTTCTACGATCGCGGCGACCTGGTCACGCGCGCCATCAACACCGTCAGCCGGGCGCTGGGTGAGGCCACCGTGCTGGTGCTGGCCCTGCTCATCGTGTTCCTCGGCAGCCTGCGTCCGGCGCTGACCGTGGCCCTGGTGCTGCCATTGTCGGCACTGGCCACCTTCTGGCTCATGGAGCGCTTCAGCATGTCGGCGAACCTGATGAGCCTCGGCGGACTTGCCATCGCGATCGGCATCCTGGTCGACACGGCGGTGGTGATGGTGGAGAACATCGACTGCCGGCTCGGGGATGCGCGCCTGGCGGCCACCCGGCCGTCGCTGCACCTGGTCTACCGGGCCGCGGCGGAGGTTGCCCGGCCGATCACCTCCGGGGTGTTCATCATCATCATCGTGTTCCTGCCGCTGCTCAGCCTGCAGGGCCTGGAGGGCCTGTTGTTCTCGCCGGTGGCCAAGACCATCGTGTTCGCCCTGCTGGCTTCGCTGCTGCTGTCACTGACGGTGATCCCGGTGGTTGCATCGCTGGCGTTGCGTACCGGTGCCCACCAGCCGCCCTGGCTGGTCCGGCAACTGGACGCGGGCTACCGGCCGCTGCTGCAATGGTGCCTGGGTCATCAGCGCGTGGTCATTGCCGTCGCGTTTGCCGGCCTGGTGGCGGCGGGCCTGCTGTTCACCCAGGTTGGCAAGACCTTCATGCCGACCATGGACGAGGGCGACATCATCGTGCAGCTGGAGAAAATCCCCTCCATCTCGCTGGCGCAGTCCGCCGAGATCGACATGCAGGTCCAGCGTGCGCTCATCGACGAGGTGCCGGAGGTCGAGCGCATTGTCGCCCGGGCCGGTTCGGACGAGATCGGTCTGGACCCCATGGGGCTGAACGAAACCGATTCCTTCCTGGTGCTCAAGCCGACAGCGCAGTGGCGATCCCCTGACAAGGAATGGCTCATCGATCGCCTGCGCGCGGTGCTCGACAGTTTTCCGGGGCTGAACTACGGCTTCACCCAGCCGATCGAGATGCGGGTGTCCGAGATGCTCACCGGGGTGCGCGGCGATGTGGCCATCAAGCTGTTCGGCCATGATCTGGAGGTGCTCAATGCCCGCGCCGAGGCCATCGCCGAAGTGGTGCGGGACATCCCCGGGGCAGCGGACGTGTTCGTCTCGCGCAACGAGGGCGTGCATTACCTGGTACTTGAGCTGGACCCGGTCGCGACCGGCCGCCTGGGACTGGATGCCGCGACCCTGGCGGATATCCTGCGGGCGCAGGTGGAAGGCCGCCAGGTGGGCATCGTGCAGGAGGGCGTGCAGCGCACACCGCTTCTGGTGCGCGGTGCCGCGGCCGACAACGCCGCGCTGGAGCAGTTGCCGATCACCCTGCCCGATGGCCGCGTGGTGGCACTGTCCTCGCTGGCGAGCATCAAGGCGCGGGAGGGGGTGGTCAAGCTGGAGCGGGAGCGGGGCAGCCGCTTCACCGTCGTGCGCAGCAACGTGCGCGGCCGGGACCTTGTCAGTTTCGTCGAGCAGGCCCGGCAGGCCGTGGCCGGGCAGGTGGCACTGCCCGAGGGCTACCGCACCGAGTGGGGCGGGGAGTACGAGAACCAGCAGCGTGCGGCGCGCCGGCTGGCCATCGTGGTGCCCATGGCCATCGGGCTGGTGTTCCTGATCCTGTTCTCCACCTTCGGCCGGGTTCGCGATGCCCTGCTGGTGTTGACCAACATCCCGTTCGCGATGATCGGCGGGGTGTTTGCCCTGTACGTCTCCGGGGAATACCTGAGCGTGCCGGCATCGGTGGGCTTCATCGCCCTGCTTGGCATCGCGGTGCTCAACGGCGTGGTGATGCTGACCTACTTCAAGCAGCTCAGCGCCACCGGCATGGACATCGAGGCCGTGGTACGCGAGGGCGCCGCCCGGCGCCTGCGCCCGGTGCTGATGACCGCCAGCATCGCCGCGCTCGGCCTGGTGCCGCTGCTGTTCGCCAGCGGACCCGGCTCGGAGATACAGCGGCCACTGGCGGTGGTGGTCATCGGCGGCCTGGTCAGCTCCACCGCGCTCACGCTGTTGATGCTGCCAATCCTGTATCGCCGCTTCTGTGGAGAGGTGAACGCATGAGCAATCCCTGCCTGCTGTGTATCACGGTCACGCCGGCCTTGTCGGAGCTGGTGGTGGACTGGCTTCTGGAAATGGCGCCCGAGCGCGGCTTCACCAGCATTGCGGTTGACGGCCATGGCGAGGACCAGGCGCACTACAGCCTGGCCGAGCAGATTGCCGGGCGGGTCAGGCGGGTGCAGTTCCAGGTCCTGCTCGATGAGCATCCCGCGGCCGAGGCGCTGCTGGCAGCCCTCGGTGAGGCGTTCCCGCGTGCCGGCATCCGTTGGTGGTTGTTGCCGGTGCTGGCCGAAGGTGAACTCCCGGCACCGGCGGGTGCCGCGCCGCCAGCGGACTGATCGGGCCGAACCGCCTCCACGCCGGCGGCAATGCCGCCCCCACGTGCACAGCCCTGCCAGGCGCGGGTTCTCGGGCCGTGGCCGCATTGACGCGCCCGAACAGTTCCGTTGCAGCGGCGCCCGGTCATGGCCCCTGCGTCTGTAACGTGGCGCCGCCCGCGGCATCGAATCCGGACCGGCATCCGTAACGGTTGCCATCGACCCGTCGCCGACATTCCCGGCCAGCCGACCCCGAGGTCCCTGCATGCGTTGTCCCATCCTGTTCCCCCTGTTGCTGGCGATCCTGTCCGGCCCGGCCACTGCCGCCGCCAACACGCCTGCGGGTGCGGGGGCGCTGGAGACCATCGTTGTCACCGCGCGCAAGCGCGCCGAACCGCTGCAGGACATCTCAGCGTCCGTGGATGTGCTGCGTGGCCCGGAACTCGATGCCATCCGTGCCGCGGGCCGGGACATCCTGTTCCTGGCGGCGCGCTCGCCGAGCGTGTACGCGGAATCCTCCTCCGGGCGCACCTTTCCGCGCTTCTACATCCGCGGCCTGGGCAACACCGACTTCGATCTCAACGCCAGCCAGCCGGTCTCGCTGGTGTACGACGGGGTGGTGCTGGAGAACCCGGTGCTGAAAGGCTTTCCCGTGTTCGACATGGAACGCGTGGAGGTGCTGCGCGGACCGCAGGGCAGCCTGTTCGGCCGCAACACGCCGGCCGGGGTGATCAAGTTCGAATCCGTGCGACCGGGCCACGAGCCCGGCGGCTATCTGCGCGGGTCCTACGGCCGCTTCGACACCGTGGACCTGGAGGCTGCCTGGGGGCAATCGCTGATCCCCGGCGAGCTCAGCAGCCGCGTGTCCGGGCTGTACCAGCGCCGCGACGACTTTGTCGACAACAGCTTCAGCGGTGGCGAGGCGGGCTTCGAGGAATTCGAGGAGTTCGCCGGCCGGGTCCAGTTCCTGTGGGAGCCGCGGCAGGACTTCTCGGCGCTGCTGAACCTGCACGGCCGGATCCTCGACGGTGGTTCGCGGCTGTTTCGCGCCAATATCATCGAGCGCGGCAGCAACCATCTGGTGGACGGGTTCGACCTGTTCGAAACCGCGCAGGATGCCACCCAGGTGCTGGAGGTGGAGAATGTCGGTGCCAGCCTGACGCTGGACTGGCGCAGCCGCCTGGGCACGCTCACTTCCATCACCGCCTGGGAGCGGGTGCGCATCACCGCCAGGGGGGATGTCGACGGTGGCTTCGGCGCCGATTTCGCGCCGCCCGCCGGGCCGGGCTCGATTCCCTTCGCCGCCGAAACGGCCGACAACATCGATGCCCATGATCAGCTCAGCCAGGAGCTGCGCCTGGCCATGACGCTGCGCCCCTCGCTGGACCTCACGCTCGGCACCTTCCTGTTCTGGGAGAACCTGGAAATCGAGAACCTGAGCTTCGACACGCTGGCGGCGGGGGCGACCAACGGCCGGGCCGTGCAGGACCAGGAAACCTTCGCCTGGGCCGTGTTCGCCACCACCAACTGGCAGGCCACGCAGCGCCTGGCGCTGTCGGCGGGGCTGCGCCTGTCGGGCGAGGACAAGCGTTTCACTGCCGCGCGGCTGCTCGGGCCCTTCGGCGCGCCATCGCTCGGGCCGATCGAGCGGGACCTGGACGACACGCTGTTGACCGGCGACGCCAGCGCCAGCTATGCATTCACCGACGGGCTGCGGCTGTACGCACGCTATGCCCGCAGTTTCCGCGCGCCCAGTGTGCAGGGGCGGATCGTGTTCGGTGATGCGGTCACGGTCGCCGATACCGAGACCATCGACTCGGTGGAGCTGGGTGTGCGCAGCCGCTGGCTGGGTGGTCGCGCGCTGGTCAATGTGACCGGCTTCTGGTTCCGGACCGACGATCAGCAGCTGACCGCCGTGGGCGGGGCCGGCAACTTCAACCAACTCCTCAATGCAGATCATGTGGATGGTCACGGGGTGGAGATCGATGCCCGCCTCAACCCCTTCGCCGGCCTGGAGCTGACCGCCGGCTACAGCTACAACCACACCGGAATCGACAGCCCGGGCCTGGAAGTCGGGATCTGTGCCCCCGATGTCGCCTGCACGGTGCGGGACCCGATCAACCCGCTTACCGGCAATGCACTCATCGACGGCAACCCGCTGCCGCAGGCGCCGCGCCACATCGCCAATGCCGCGGGACGCTACTCGCTGCCGCTTCGCAATGGTGCTGGCCAGCTGTATTTCACCGCCGATGTCGCCTGGCGCAGCGCGGTGAATTTCTTCCTCTATCGCAGCGCGGAGTTCAGCAGCAACAGCCAGACCGGACTCGGCCTGCGCCTGGGCTTCCAGAGTGCCGACGAGGGTTACGATCTGTCGGTGTTCGGGCGCAATGTCCTCGACGAGCGTTCGATCAACGGTGGCATCGACTTCAACAACCTGTCGGGCTTCGTCAGCGACCCGGCATTGTGGGGCCTTGAGCTGCGGATCAATTTCCGGCCCTGAGCCGGCAGCGGTGCCGGCCCCCTCAGTGCTGCAGCGTGAGCCGGCGGTCCGCATCGCGCAGCAGGTACAGCGCCAGGCAGGCGGCCAGCATGGGCCAGGCAGCGAAGAACAGCAGGTTGGAAAATGGATCGAGGTACTGTTGCCACGACGACAGGGTCGATACCGCGTGCAGCAGCAGCACGGCGCCGTAGGTGAACCGCCGCCACAGGCCGGCGACAAACGCCAGCAGCAACGCGAGTTCCGCCGCGCCGAGGCCGTAGAAGACCCATTCGGCAAGGCCCGGCAGGCCGTAGAACTTGCCGAACACGCCGGCGCTGTGGGCGGGGTGGACGAACTTGTCCAGGGTCCACATGAGCATCACGATGAATACACCGAGACGCAGTGACAGTAGCGACCATTCCAGGCGTTGTTGCTGATTCATCGGTTTCCTCCTGTTATCGGGTGGCCGCCATGGCGTTGGCCTGGCGGGCGCCGTTGGCGCTGCGACCCGGCGCGGTGTCGCCGGCCCGGGCGCCGCCCGAGGGTGTGCATGCGCTGCCCCGTGCTGCATGCCAGCGACGCGGGTGTTCGTCGCGGCAGCATCTGCAGGCGACGTCATCCATGGCGCCGCGGCGGCAGAAGAAGTGGCGGGCGCCGTTGCCGGCGCCCGCCGAAGGCCCTCGGAGGTCCAGTGAGAGGGCAGGCAGACATCGGATCGAGCTCACTCCGGAGCAGGTGACTGGCATGGTTGCTCATGGTCTTCACCGCCCTGGCCGGGATGATCTCCAGAACCGTCCGCTGGCTGTCAGCGCCTGCACGGCCCGCCCGCGCGATGACCGGCGGGTCACCCCGGTGGCCGGGCGGCGCGCGCCAGGTAGCGCTGCAGCCAGTAGTCGGCGCTGACATAGCGGCCGCCGCCGAGGAAGAACAGGGCCAGCAGCATCAGGAAGTAGGTGGCCGCGAACTCGATGCCATTGTTCAGCACCACGAACTTGCCACTGGAGGTCAGCCACTCGTAGTTGCCGTGTTCCTTGAGGATGCCGCGGGCGGCGGCGAGCTTCTCGGGCGCCTGCATGACGCGCTCGCTGGCGAACGGGGCTTTCGGATCGGCGATGGCCTGCCAGCCGTGTTCCCAGTGCACGGTGGTGGCGGCGACGATCATGGTGATCATCAGCGGAACGGTGATGAAGCGGGTGCCAAGTCCCAGCGCCAGCAGCACCGCGCCACCGACTTCGGTCGCGGTGGCCAGGAAGGCCATGAGCCAGGGCATGGGCAGGCCGAGGCCCCAGTCCGGGTTGCCAAACCAGCTCACCGTATCCTCGAAGGCGCCCATCTTGCTCGTGCCGGCCATCCAGAACACGGGCACCAGGTAGATGCGCAGACCGAGGGTGGCGAGGCCGTCGAAGCGGGCGATGGCATGGATGAGGCCCTGGTAGGCGAGGGCGGCCCTGTTGATCAATTCCGACACAACGATACCTCTTGTTCAATTGAGGGACTTCTGGAGGATGGGATGCCGATCGGGCTGCGTTGTTACACCGCCGGTTTGTCCGGACCGGTATTTGCGCTCGGGGGGGCGTCCTCGCCTTCGCGCAGCCGCGCCATGACCGCGCGGACCTGCGCCTCGGAAGCGGGCTCTTCCCGCCGGGCCAGCATCCGCAGCATCTGTTGGTACTGGCGGGCGAAGCGCCGGCAATGCCGGCACATCGCCAGGTGCAGGTACAAGCCCAGGCGTTGCCGCAGCGGAAGGGCGGCGGCGATGGCTTCATCGCAGCGCCGGGTGACTTCGCGACAGCTCAGCATTGGCCGGTCGTCAGGTAGTGTTCGATGGCGGTGTACAGGCGGGCTCTGCCCCGATGCAGCAGCACGCGGACATTGGCCGCGGACAGCTCCAGCGCCTCGGCCACCTCGGCCAGGGCGCTGCCCTGCACGTCGCGCAGTTCCAGCACCGCACGCTGGCGAACGGGCAGGCGCCCCAGGAGGCGCTGCAGGCAGTTGCTGAACTGCTCGCGCAGAAGCAGTTCGTCCGCGGCCGCACCCCAGTCCGCCGGTGGCTCGAGCCAGCGTCCCCTGCTGTCGAAGCGCTCGTCCAAGGGGTCCGGCGTGGCCGTGGTTTCGTGCTTTGCGCGACGTTGCCGCGAGCGCAGGTACATCCTGGCCTCGTTGATCACGATACTCGTCAGCCAGGTGCGAATGCTGGCGCGGCCCTGGAAGCCGTCGATACCGTGGTGGGCCTTTATCCAGGCCGTCTGCACGACTTCCTCGGCGTCATCCAGGCCGACCATGCCCGCAGCAACGGCAACCAGGGCGCGATGGTGGCTGCGTACCAGGGATTCGAAATCCACCGTCGCGGCGCCCGCATCAGGGCGGGGGGCAACGGTGTCGGCAGGTTCGGGTTCTGTCATCGGGCTCCGTAACACCAGCGGCGGCGTGGCTCGGGTGGCGCGGGCTCGGCGGGGATGCTTGCGCCGGCCTGTTGTCAAGTCGGTGCCAGCCGTCAATCGGGCATCGAAAGTGTGCATGAACGCCGCTCCTGGTGCTACCACGTGTGCCGGGGCAAGCCCTCGCGGGCACGCTGCGCCGGCTGTTGTCGCGCCATGGCCGTTGCGTTGGATGCCGGCCCTGCCTGCCTTGTTACACGCCGGGGCATGCGCGCGTGCCGCGTAACGAGGCCGAAGGCCCGGCATCCAATCCCCCATGGACAAGACAGATGATTCACCGGGGCGGATGTTCACGCGCGGGCTTGGCCGGCGACGGATGCTGCTGGGCCTGGCCGCGGCCGCCGGCGCCGGTCTTGCCCCCGCGCGCATGGTCGCCGCCGCACCAGCCGTGCCGGCTGACTGGCGGCGGGAATGGCCGGCCACGGATTTCAGCCGGACGGCGGTGGACTTCGACGAGATCATCGGCGGCGGGCCACCGCGCGACGGTATACCGGCCCTGGATGCGCCGCGTTTCGGCAGCGTCACGCGGCCGGGCGCGCCGGGGCCGGAGGAGCCGGTCATCGTGGTAGCCGGCGAGTCCGGTGCGCGCGGCTATCCGCTGCGCATTCTCATGTGGCACGAGATCGTCAATGACGAGTTCGAAGGCAGGCCGATTGCCGTGACGTATTGCCCGCTGTGCAATGCCAGCGTCGCCTTCGATCGCGAAATCAGCGCCGGGGCCGGGCACAGGACGCTCAGCTTCGGTGTCAGTGGCAAGCTGCGCCATTCCGACATGATCATGTTCGATCGCCAGACGCAATCCTGGTGGCAGCAGTTCACCGGCCGGGCCATCATCGGTGAACTGCTGGGCACGCAACTGGTCAAACGCCGCTCACAGGTGCTGCCGTTCAAGGCGTTTGCCGCGCGCCACCCCGGTGGCGAGGTGCTGTTGCCGCCCACGGCGTCGCAGCGTCGCTATGGCATCAACCCGTATGTCCGCTACGACGGCGGGACCTGGCCGTTCCTGTATCGCGGCCAATACCGCGGCAGCGTACCGCCGCTGACCTACGTGGTTGCGGTGGGCAAGCAGGCCTGGCCGCTGTCGCTGCTGCGGGAGCGGGGCAGCCTGCGCGCGGGCGCGCTGGAGTTGCAGTGGCGGGCCGGCATGAATTCGGCGCTGGATGCCGCGCGCATTGGCGAGGGCCGCGACATCGGCTACGTGGAAGTCTGGCAGGTGCACGATGGCAAGCGTGAGGTGGTGCCTCATGACGTCACCTTCGCCTTCGCGTTCAAGGCATTCCATCCCGACGGGGTGCTGGTAAGCGATTGATGGCGGGTCGCCACCCGCGCGCCGGCCGGCCCCGCATACGGGCTGGGCAGAAGGCGCGCACCGGGACGGCAGGCCGCGCCGCCCTGTTAATCTTGCAAGTCTGACAACCAGGAGAAATGCCTTGAACTACCCGCGATTGATCCTCGGCGCGCTGCTGGTCGCGGGTATCGTCACTGCGTTCGTGCTGGATCTTGATCGCTACCTGACGCTGCAGGCGATGCAGGCCGCGCTGTCGGACTGGGTCCGCTGGCGCAGCGAGCATCCGCTCCTGGCGGCCGGTGGGTTCTTCCTGCTGTACACGGCCGCGGTGGCGGTGTCCGTGCCCGGTGCGGCGGCACTGACCTTGCTTGCCGGGGCCTTGTTCGGGCTCGTCCAGGGCACGGTGCTGGTATCGTTTGCCTCCAGTATCGGCGCGACACTGGCCTTCCTGCTGGCCCGCTACCTGTTCCGGGATACCGTGCGCGCGCGCTTCGGCCGGCGCCTGGAGCGCATCGACGAGGGCTTTCGGCGGGACGGAGCCTTCTACCTGTTCACGCTGCGACTGGTGCCGGTGTTTCCCTTCTTCCTCATCAACCTGCTCAGCGGTCTGACGGCCATGCGGGTGTGGACCTTCTACTGGGTCAGCCAGGTGGGGATGCTGGCTGCCACCGTGGTGTACATCAATGCCGGCACGCAACTGGCGCAACTGGATTCCATGAGCGCGATCCTGTCGCCCAGCCTCATCGCTTCCTTCGCCGCCCTTGGCCTGTTCCCGTGGCTGGCGCGGGCCATCACCCGCCTCCTGCGCCGCCGGCACGTGTACGCCCGCTGGCAGCGGCCGCGGCGCTTCGATCGCAACCTCGTGGTGATCGGCGCCGGTGCCGCGGGCCTGGTCACGGCCTACATCGCCGCCGCCGTGAAGGCGCGCGTGACGCTGGTCCAGGCCGGGCCCATGGGCGGTGATTGCCTGAATTACGGCTGCGTGCCGAGCAAGGCACTCATCCGCGCTGCGCGCGCCGTCGAATCGGTTCGGGATGCGGGCCGCTTCGGTGTCGAGGCCGGCTCGCCGGCGATCGACTTCCCGGCGGTGATGCAGCGTGTGCGCGCGGTCATCGAGCAGATTGCCCCGCATGACAGCGAGGCGCGCTACGAGGCGCTGGGCGTGGAGGTCGTGCGCGGCTACGCGCGGCTGGAGGATCCCTGGACGGTCAGCGTGGCGCTGGCCGATGGTGGCAGCCGACGGATCAGCACCCGCGCCACCGTACTGGCCACGGGGGCCGAGCCCTTCGTGCCCCCGATCCCGGGCATCGAGGCCAGCGACTACGTCACCAGCGACACGCTCTGGGACCGCCTGTCGACGCTGGCGGCGCCACCGCGGCGCCTGGTCGTGCTCGGTGGCGGGCCCATCGGCTGCGAGCTGGCACAGGCCCTGGCGCGCCTGGGCGCCGGCGCCACGCTGGTGGAGATGGGGCCGCGCCTGCTGGCGCGTGAGGACGAGGATGTCGCCGCGGTCGCGGCCGAGGCTCTGCAGGCAAGCGGTGTGCAGCTGCTGACCGGGCACCGGGCCGTGGCCTGCGAGCAGCGCGATGGCGAGCGGCGGATCCGGGTGGAGGGGGCGAGCGGCACGCAGGACATCGCCTACGACATGCTGCTGGTGGCTGTGGGCCGTGCCGCACGGCTGGAGGGCTACGGCCTGGACAGCCTCGGTATTCCGACCGGCCGGACGATCGACACCAACGAATACCTCGAGACGCTGCTGCCGAACATCTATGCCGCCGGCGATGTGGCCGGCCCCTGGCAGTTCACCCACACCGCCGCGCACCAGGCCTGGTACGCGGCGGTGAATGCGCTGTTCGGTCGCCTGTGGCGGTTCCGGGTGGACACCCGGGTGATTCCGCGCGTGACCTTCCTGGACCCGGAAATCGCCGGCGTCGGGCTGACCGAGCAGGCGGCCCGGGAACAGGACATCCCCTTCGAGATCACCCGCTACGGGCTGGACGATCTCGACCGGGCCATCGCCGAGGGCGCCGATTCGGGCTTCGTCAAGGTGCTCACCGAACCCGGCCGGGATCGCATTCTCGGCGTGACCATCGTCGGTGCCCACGCCGGTGAACTGCTGGCGGAGTTCACCCTGGCCATGAAGCACAAGCTCGGCCTGAACGCCATCCTCGGCACGATCCATCCCTACCCGACGATGGCGGAGGCCAACAAGTATGCCGCCGGCAACTGGAAGCGTGCCCATGCCCCGGCGCGTGTGCTCGGCTGGCTCGCGCGCTGGCATCGCTGGGTGCTGGGCGGGAAATCGTGAGCCCGCGCCTGCGATGGCTGCTGGTGCTGGGCCTCGCCACCGTCGCCCAGGCCGGTGCCGGGCCAGCCGGCGAACCGGCGGCGTCGGCGTGGCTGCATGCGCCCTGGGATGATCTGCTGGGCCGCTACGTGGTGGCGGATGGTCCGGGCACGCTCGTCGACTACGCGGGGCTCGCCGCCGATCGGGATGCGCTGAGAGCTTACCTGGCCGACCTCGGGACGGTGAGCCGGGCCGAATTCGACCGCTGGCCGCCGGAGCGGCAACTGGCGTTTCTGATCAATGCCTACAATGCCTGGACGGTCGAGCGAGTGCTGGAGGCTTACCCTGACATCGACTCCATCAAGGACCTCGGCAGCCTGTTCACCTCGCCCTGGGAGAAGGCAATTGCGACCCTGCTGGGCGAGCTGCGCTCCCTGGACGATATCGAGCACGGCCTCATCCGCGGCTCGGGTCGCTATCGTGAGCCGCGGATCCATTTTGCCGTGAACTGCGCCAGCGCCTCCTGTCCGGCCCTGCAGCCACGCGCCTGGCGTGGCGCGGAACTTGACGCGCAGCTGGAAGCCGCCACGCGGGCATTCCTGTCCGACCGGCGGCACAATCGCGCGGTGGATGGCCGCTTGCAGGTATCGCGGATCTTCGACTGGTACGGCGGGGATTTTGCAACCGGCTGGCGCGATGCGCACACCGTCGGGCAGTTCCTGGCCATGTACGCCGAGGCGCTCGGCCTGTCCGCCACCCAGCACCTGGCCCTGCAGGCCGGTGAGCTGGCGATCGACTACCTGCCCTACGACTGGGAGCTGAACGCGCTGCGCCCAGCCGGGTCGGATACGCGTGACGTCCAGGAATAAACCACGGAACAGAGCATGAGAGCCACGCGCATCATCGTCTTCGCCCGGGCACCGATCGCCGGCGAGGTTAAAACCCGGCTGATCCCGGCCCTCGGGGCGGCGGGCGCGGCCCGGCTGGCGAACATCATGCTGGCGCAGACGCTGCGCGCGGCCATCGGCTCGGCGGTCGGCCCGGTGGAGCTGTGCCTCTCCGGTGGCGGCCCGGCCTGGCAGCCGGCGCCGGGCACCGTGCCCGAGGGGGTCTGCCTGACCGCCCAGGGCGAGGGTGATCTCGGCCTGCGCATGGGGCGGGCCGCCGCCCGCGCACTCGGCCAGGGTGAGCGGGCCCTGCTGATCGGAACCGATTGTCCGGGCCTCGGGCCGGACGTGTTGCGCCATGCAGCCAGGGCCCTGGAACGCGATGATGCCGTGCTGCTGCCGGTGCTCGACGGCGGTTACACGCTGCTCGGCCTGAATCGCTACCACGCCAGCCTGTTCCGGGACATCCCCTGGAGTACCCCGGTGGTGGCCGCCATGAGTCTGGCACGCCTGCAGGCCCTGGGCTGGTCGGTCGCGCAGCTGCCGCGCTCGGTGGATATCGACAGGCCCGAAGACCTGGTGCACCTGCCGGCGGCCTGGGGCTTCAGTGCCTGCGCGTCGGGCCCGGCAGCGGCACCGGCCCGGGCGCAGGGCCGCCCCACGGACGGCGCTGCCTTCGAACGCACCGGCCCGGCCGCCGTGGCGGGCGAGGGCGGATGAAAGTGCTCGGGCTGCTGCCCGGGCGCGGGGCTACTCGCGCAGCTCGTGGCCGGTGAGTTTCAGGAACACGTCCTCGAGGTTGGCCGGCCGGTGCAGCCAGGTGGCCCGCGGGCGGGCCTCCAGCGCCTGCAGCAGGGCCGCCGGTTCGCGCGAGTAGCAGTAGCACACCTCGCCCAGGCGCTGCAGTCGTACACCCGGCAGCGCGCCGGCGATGGCGGCGAGATCAGCGTCGTGGTCCGGGAACTCGATCACGGAAGGTTCAATATGCCGGCCGATGAGCTCCCGTGGTGAGCCGGCATCCACCACCCGGCCCTGGTCGAAGATGGCCAGGCGATCACACAGCCGCTCGGCCTCCTCCATGTAGTGCGTGGTCAGCAGCAGCGTGACCCCGCGCTGCTTCAGCGCGCGCAGGCGGTCCCAGATGAGATGGCGCACCTGCGGGTCAAGGCCGGTGGTGGGTTCGTCCAGCACCAGCATGGCCGGGTCATTGATAAGCGCACGGGCAATGCTCAGGCGGCGTTTCATGCCGCCGGACAGGGTGGCGATGCGGGCGCCGGCGCGGTCGGCCAGTTCCACCAGGGGCAGCAGTTCGGCAATGCGGTGCTCGGCCGCGGCCCGGCCGATGCCGAAGTAGCGCGCATACACCAGCAGGTTCTCGGCCACGGTGAATTCCGGATCGAGGTTGTCGGCCTGTGGCACAACGCCGACGCGGGCGCGCACGGCAGCCGCCTCGGCCGGCACCGGCCGGCCCAGCACGAACAGTTCACCGCCAGTCGGCGGCGACAGCCCCAGGATCATGCGCAGGGTGGTGGTCTTGCCGGCGCCGTTCGGCCCCAGCAGGCCGAAGCAGCCGCCGTCGGGTACCTCCAGGTCCAGGCGGTGCACGGCCACGCGGTCACCGAAGCGCTTTTCCAGGCCGCGGGCCACCACCACCGGCGGCCGCGCGGCGGGTGCTGCGGCTGCCGCGGGCTCAGGCAGCGCGGCCGGCCTTCAAGCCCAGCGGATGGCCCTTGCGCAGCTTGCCGAAGGCAAAGCCCTGCACCTGGGCCGCGCGGGTGACGATGGTGAACTTCAGCCACCATCCAGACCCAAGCGCGGCCAGGGCGGCGAACAGGGCCAGCACCTGGCCGGCCCCGCCGGCGAAGCCCGCCGGGGCGAGCAGCAGCAGGGGCAGGGCGGTGCCGCCGCCGAGCACGAGCAGGTGGATCCCCTGCAGGGCCTGGCGCGTGGCCGGTGGTGTGGCCTCGGGTTTGCAGACCCCGTCCCGGTACGCCAGCCACGCCAGGCCGCGCGCCATCACCAGCAGCGCCAGCAGGCCGGCCATCGGCGCGGGTATGGCGGTGCGGGCGAGCAGGGTGAGCACCATCAGTACCGCGCAACCCTCGACCAGGCCGGTGGCAATGATGAGCGGCTGCAGGGCCGGTTCTCGCCAGGCCGGGATCCCCTTGGCCGCGCGCAGAATGCGTGCCTGGCAGTACAGGAAGCCGGCAGCGGCCAGCGCCGCCACCAGCAACAGCGCCGGCGGCCCGAATACCAGGCCGGCGATGGCCAGCGCGAAGCTCACGCCGGCGACGATGGCCTCGCGGGTCATCCAGGAGGTCTCGGGATGGAAGAACACGTTCAGGGCCCGCCAGGGGCGACCGATCTCCAGCCATACCAGCGACAGGCCGGCGGCCATGAAAGCCAGCGCGATGAGCACGGTGGCCACCGGCGGCGTGCCGGTGAGTGCGCCGGCCGCGGCCAGGATGAGCAGGCCGCTGCCGGTGCCGCCGAACATGAAGTTGCCGGCGGCGCGCCAGTCCCAGCTGGCCTGGTGCAATGTCTGGAAACGCATCATGTCAGCGGCCCTCTCTGCTGGCGGTGTCCTCGGGCAGGCATTCCGGCGGCGCCAGGTCCGGGTCCCACAGGTAGTAGAAACCAGGGTCGGTGCCGAGTTCCTCGTGCATCTGGAACCAGTAGTTCTCGGCCAGCAGGGCCGAGACGTTGCTGTCCGGGTCTTCCAGGTCCCCGAAATGCAGGGCCTCGGCGATGCAGGAGTTCACGCAGCCCGGTGATGCCTCCGGGTCCACGCCCGGGGTAAGGCCGGCGGCACGGCCGGCATCCACGCGGTCACTGCAGAACGTGCATTTCTGCGCCACGCCGATGGTGCGCGGATCGAAGCGCAAGGCCTCGGTCTCGGTGGGCGTATCGCCGTAGGCGAAGGTGGGCTGCTCGACCTTGTAGCGGGCCTGGTACGGGCAGGCCACGGCGCAGTAGGAACAGCCGATGCAGATGTCGTAGTCGATGGTGACAATGCCGTCATCGCGCTGGCCGGTGGCCGTGCTCGGGCACACCTCCATGCACGGTGGCTCGGCGCAGTGCTGGCAACCCACCGGCATGAACACGCGGTGCACGTTCGGGTATTCGCCGTATTCGATGTCCAGGGTCTTGCGCCATTGCACACCCGGCGGCGTGGCGTTGGTATGGCGGCAGGCCGCGGTGCAGGTCTGGCAGCCGACGCAGCGACGCAGGTCGGCAATCATCACGTAGCGGGTCATTGCGCACCTCCGAGGCGACGCACGCGTACCTTGGTTGCGTCGATGCTCGAGCCGGTGCCGTCGATGAAATCCATGTGCATCGGCACCAGCGCATTCAGGCCCACGCGCCCGGTCTCCTTGGCGTAGGGCGTTTTCCAGTGGCCGAACTGGGCGATCATGATGACGCAGTCCGGGTGCACGCCCTGGCGCAGGATGGCCTTGCCGTGGGTGCTGGCGATGGGCGAGATGACCTCGATTTCATCCCCCTGGCCGATGCCGAGCTTGGCCGCGGTCTGGGCGTTGAGCATGATGCCGTCATGGCCGATGACGTTGTCCGCCACCTCGCGGATCATCTGCAGGCTGACGTTGCCGCCCCAGGCATACTGCATGCTGCGCGCACCCAGCAGCCACAGCGGGAAGTCGCCGGCTTTCATGTCGAAGTTGCGTTCGATCGCCTCGTCCCAGTAGGCGTTCAAGTCCTTCCAGGTGGGCATGGCCTCGTACTCGTGCAACTGCCGGTCCCACCAGTGCCAGCCCTGCTCGTGCATGCGCCGGGTGAGCTCGGTGCCCACGCGCAGCACCCGTTCCTGGTAGGGCAGTTCGAAACGCAGGCCGGCCTCGACCATGCGCGGATACAGGTACCACTTCTTGCGCGGGAAGGGGCGCATCTTGAAGCCGTGTTCCATGAACCAGGCGAGATCGTTGGTTTCGGCGCCGCCGGTGAGCTCGGTGCTGGCGGCCTTGCAGACCGCGTCCCAGATGTCCTCCTCGCTGTGCTCGACCGCCGGGTCCAGGGAGAAATCGTAGCTGTCGGTCTTCAGCGGGATACCGCACACGCCCACGTTCACCATCTGGTTGACCTGCTCTACCATGTCCAGCCGGCGCGCCAGCTCGTTGGTGAACCAGGAGAACTCCTTCGCCTCGCCGCGCGGCGGCACCACGCGCTGGCGCATCACCCAGCCTTCGGATTCCCAGAAGCTCTCCATGTAGTGCGTGCCGCCAATGCGGATGAGCTGCATGGACTCAAGGTCCGTGGCGTCAGGCAGAAGCAGGTCCGCGTAGTGGTTGGTCTCGTCCTCGGTGTAGGCGAAGGCGACGGTGAACGGGAAGTTCGCCATCGTCTCCTCGAGCTTGCCGGTCTCGGAGAAGGAGATCGCCGGGTTGCAGTGATACACGATCCACACGTCCGGTGGATTGGGCTTGGGCCATTCCTCGGCAGCCTTGCCCTGCAGGCGCAGCCAGGTGAGCGTGGTGGCGCCGAGCGGCGCACTGTACTGCGCGTTGCCCACCAGTGGCAGCAGGGTGCGATGGGCATGGCGCATCTCCGGCTTGACCACCCAGTTGTCCTTGTCGGTGGGGTTCATGGGAAATTCCATGAAGCCGTCCGGGCCTTCCACCACGCTGGCCCAGCGATCCGTCTCGGGGGCGGTGATGTGGATGGTGTTGCCGAGGGAGCCGCCGGGGGTTTCCAGCGCGCCCACCAGCACGTGCAGGACGGTGCGGGCCCAGACGCATTCGTAGGCACCCCAGCCGTTGTTGATGCCCTTGCCGAGGGTGATGGCCGCCGGGCGGAAGGGCAGGGTGAGGCCGTCAATCTCGATGGTCTCGCCGACGTGGGCCGCGGCGAGGAACTCGTTGGCGAGGTCGCGGATGCGCCTGGCCGGCACATCGCAGAGCGGGCCGGCCCACTCCGGGGTGTGCGTGGCGACATGCGCCTTCAGCTTCGCGTAGGCGGTGTGCACGCGGGCGCCGGCATGGTCCCAGCGATCCGCGTCGGCGCCGTTCTCCAGGCAGTCCACGGTGAACTCACCCGGATCCAGGGCGGGATCGGTGTCGGGGGTGTCGTAGGTCACGGCTCGGTCACTGGCCAGGTCCCAGATCAGCGGTTTCCCGGTGGCCGGATCACGTGCGTAGAAGCCGTTCGGCGCGATGAGATAGGGCATCGCCGTGCGGTGCTTCAGGAACGCCACGTCCAGCTCTTCCAGGGCGTGCTCGTGGGTGAGCACGTGGATCATGGCGTACATGAATGCCGAGTCGGTTTTCGGGCGGATGGGGATCCATTCCTTCGCCGAGGCGCCGGTCACCGACAGGTGCGGTTCCACCTGCACCCGCTTGACGCCGCGCGCGCGGGCATCGGCATGCCGGCGCACGCCCTGCACGCCGCCGGAGGCGTCATCGTTGCGGCCGAAGGAGATGATGAGTTCGGACAGCGGCGTATCGGGGATGATGGTGAATCCGCGCTGCCACAGCTCGCCGTACAGGTGCTCGGTGTGATAGCACTTGACCGTGCCACCGGCCCCCAGGCTCGCGTCCACCGGGCCCCAGGCGGCCAGGAAGGCCGGAAAGTTGCCCATGTAGAACAGCGGTGTGCCGGCGCCGCCGGTGGAGAAGGCCAGGCGCGGCATGCCCTGCTCATCGAGCTTGCCGCGGTCGATGATGCCCTGCAGCTTGCCGGCCAGGAGATCCAGGGCCTCGTCCCAGGAGATTTCCTCCCAGCCCGGATCCTCGCCGCGCCCCTTGCGCGGGTTGGTACGACGCATGGGCTTGAGGATGCGGTTGGGGTTGTAAAGTTTCTGGACAAGGCCGTAGGGCTTCACGCACACCTTGCCGTCGGCGGGATGATAGCCCCTGGCTTCGAAGTTGGGCTCGACCTTCGTGGCCACACCATCGACGACCTCGACAGTGAGCATGTCCGGGCCGTTCACGCACTGGTAGCAGTAGGTGGAGACCTTGCGGGCCTTGCCGGCCTGCTTCGACATGTCTGCGGCGGGTGTGTTCATTACGCGCGACCTCCCATCAACGTCTGCATGAACTGTAGGTCCGGTGCTGGCGGGACGCCACTACAGATACCGGACCGGCAGCCGGGCCGGGGACCATGGCGCCCCGGTTTCGGCATGGGGAAGCATAATCGAATATAAAAAGTAAATTAAAAGGTAAATTGCGCTTTATTGAGCCTGGTCAAGTTCGAGCGCGACCAGCCTTTGCCGCAGGTCGTGGATGAGGGCCGTGGCGATATCGACGTCGGTCACGCTTTGCAGGCCGCTCCACGCCGGGATGCCGTTGACCTCCAGTACCAGCAGTTCGCCGTTCGGGGCGCGGATGAGGTCCACGCCACCGTAGGCCGCACCCACGGCGGCCACTGCCGCCTCCGCCGGGGCGGCGAGTTCAGCGGTGAGGGCGGCGGGCAGGCACTCGCCACCCTGGTGACGATTGGTGATCCAGCCGCTGCCGCGGCGCTGCATGGCGGCGATGGCGCGGCCGCCGACGACGAACACCCGCCAGTCCACGGCGCCCTGGCGGGTGCCGACGAAGCGCTGCAGGTACCACACGCCGGCGATGGCCTCGGCCGCGGGCAGGTCCGCCACGTCGTTGATCAAGCGCAGGCCCTTGCCGCGGTTGCCGAACAGCGGCTTCGCCACCAGTGCATGGCCGCCTGCGCACTCGCGCTGCACGATGGCCTGCACGGCGGCGGCGGATTCGCACACCCAGGTATCCGGTTGCGGCACGCCGCGCCGGTGCAGGGCCAGCGAGGTCGCGCCCTTGTCGATGCTGCGCTCGATGCTGCGGGCATCGTTGTACACCAGCACGCCGAGTTCCCCGAGCGCGTGCAGGCAGGCCAGGCGCAGGGTGACCTGCTCGAAGCTGCCGGCCGGGATGGCGCGCACGAACACGGCATCGGGCAGCACCTCGTGCAGGCCGGGAAAGCGCAGGCCGGGCCTGGCGGCGCTGCTGGTGTCCATCAGCGCCTGGCGGACCGAGGCGCCGATGCAGGCAAGGCCGGCGCGGACGGCCGCGCCGGCGAGCATCTGCTCCTGCCAGCCCCAGCGATCCGTCAGGATGGCGAGTGTTTTCAGCGCGGTTCTCCGGGTGTAGGGCCGTGCCGCGCAGGGCCTGCGCTGCCTGCTGTCGGCACCGGGCATGGTACAGCGGGCCGGGCCCGCGCGCAGGGCCGGTGCCGGGGTGTCAACAGGTTTTACAAAATGCCCGCCCAGCAGCGCAAGGGTTTCCCCAATCCACTGAAACTGATGGAAAAATCAATGATGGCACTGCATTTGCTTTATGTGGTGCAACGGAATAACACCGTCAATGTCCTCAAACAAGGAGCCAAGTTGCCATGACTTGCATGAACCACCGCAAAACCGCCGTTGCCGCGGCCATCGCCGCCGCCCTCGGGTTCACCGTGCCCGCCGCCAACGCCATCGTTATCCAGACGGAGGCGGAAGCGAATATTTACGATGCCGGCGGTACCAATACCGGCAACGACAGCGACGGTCCGAACCTCGGCGCGGTCACCTCCGATGCCTTCGCCGATGTGTTCGATTTCTCCAGCAACGCCAGTGCGGCCGCCCGCGGCAACGACAGCGGCTGGATTTACGCTCGCGCCGGCGGCAGCGGTTTCTACGACGCCACCGGCACGCTGCTGGTGAACGAATCGTTCTCCAACGACACCGGCGAGGTGCGCAGCTTCTTCTTCGACTTCACGATCTCCCGCGGAAGCATCTCCGCAACCGAGGATTTCGGAGGCCCGGGCTTCGACGCGGGGGAGTTCATCCGCTCCGGCTACGATGTGGAAATCATCGTCAATGGTGCCACGCTGTTTTCCAGCAGCGCTGAACTCACCAACGACAACGGTGGCCCGGACCTGGTGCGTAGCGGCGTCGATCTCGGCGTCTACACCGCCGGCAGCGATTTCTACTTCTGGAACGATTACACCGATCGCCTGTCCCTGGGCGTTTTCGCTCCGGGCGAGGCCATCGAGCTGACCTACCTGGTCACCGCCTTCAGTGTCGGTGAGACCGGGTTCTACGACTGCGGCTACGGCGGCAATGATGGCTACGGCGGCCCCGTCGATCAGATCGACGGCGAATTCGACGTTGCCAGGCTGCTGGATGACGGCTATGGCAGTTTCGACTGCGCGAAGGGCTTCGGCCAGGGCAACTTCGGTGACCCGAACGGTCTGAGCTCCATGCCGCTGACGAGCGCGCAGCTGAGCAGCCGCCCCGCCGATGCGGTTCCGGAGCCCGCCTCGCTGGCCCTGGCCGCCGGTGGCCTGGCCGGCCTGGCCGCGGCCCGTCGTCGCCGCGCCCGTCGCAGCTGATTGCCACGCTGTACAGCGTGTTCGACAGACCCCCGCTCCGGCGGGGGTTTTTTTTGGTCTGACCGCGATCGGTCCGCGCCGGGCTCAGGCGCCGGCCAGCTCGGCGCAGCGTTCGGCGATCAGGCCGACCTGCTCCTGGTGGTCGAAATCGGCGTATTTCCGCGCGAAGGCCTGTGCGTTGCGCCGGTAGACCGGGTTGGTGAGCAGTTCGCGCAGCGCCATGGCACATTGCCCGGGGTTTGCTCGTGCGTCGATCGCCACGCCGAGGCCGTACTCCAGCAGGGCATTGGCCAGCATGCGTTGTTCCTGCTGGGTTGGCAGCAATGCCACCGGCAGACCGGCCAGCAGCGCCGCGGACACCGTGCCGTGGCCAGCATGGCAGATGACCGCATCGGCCTCGCGGCAGGCGGCCGCCATGTTCACCGGCCGCGCACAGTTACGAACCGAGGCCGCCCCCGTTTCCCCGTCTGGCAGACCAGCAACATGCAGCAGCGTCGGGTTGCCCAGCTCGCCCAGGGCATCCAGCACGGGCTGCGTCCCCTGGAATTCGTTCTTCAGGTAGGCGAACAGGCGCGGGCCCTCACCCGCGGGCCATGACGGCGCCTCGCCGCTGCTCACTTCCATCCTCGGGCCCCAGTAAGCCTCCAGGGAGCGGCCGCGGTAGTGGTCCAGTTCCGGGAAGGTGCACAGGAAGTTCTCATCGACCTCGAACAGGGCCGGCAGTGAAGCCAGGGCCGGTTCACCGTTGAGCGCCAGGGCTGCGTTGATGTTTCCGAGCAGGGTGGCGTCGGCGGCCCGCAGCCGCTCGGTATCGACAGCCTCCCAGGGCCGCAGGCTGGGCCAGGGCGACACCGGTGGTGGCGCGAAAAAGCCGGTGCCGAGCAATGCGCGTGGCGTGTGGCGGTGATGGCTGGCCAGCAGCGCTGTGGGGGAGTGATCGAAAACAACGAGGTCCGGGGCCAGCAGATCGAACTGGTTCCGCCAGCCCCGCAGCAGGCCCGCCAGCCCGCCCGGTTCGAGGAAGCCGTGCCGGAATAACAGCTCGGAGTAGTTGCCCACTGGCGAGTCGCTGCGGCGGCGTGGCAACCAGAACGGGGCCTGGAGCAGCCGCTGGCCCGGGGGCAGCGTGAAGCTGCCGGTGTTGGACAGGTCCCGCACCAGCCAGGTGACCCGCAGGCCAAGCCGGTGCAGCTCCCGTGCCACCGGCAGGAAACCGGCGATATGGCCGTAGCCCGCGCCCAGCTCCCAGCAGAACACCACGTGCCTTGTCATCGCCGTCCCTTGCCAGTGCCTGCTGACGGATGGTTCCGGAACCGGATCATGCGGCTTTGTGGCGACGATGCAAGGTCATCCCGCCCGGGGCAGCGGGGACGGGCCAACACGCAACCCGGCCCGCTGCATGCAGGACGCTAGCGTTGGCGGCGCGGCAATGCGGCCCAGGCGAGCAGCGCCGACAGGACCAGCAGCCAGGTGGCAGGTTCCGGAACGATGCCAATGCGCTCGATCCGCAGACGGAAGACCTCCACGGTGCTGCCGCCGACAGCGGCCAGCTCCACCCCGGCAGACCAGAACCAGGCCGGGTCCAGGCCAAGCACGCTGATGCTGTCGAAGTTACCGAAGATGCCATCGGCGAGGCCCGATACGATCAGGTCGAAGCTCATGTTGTTCGCCACCGGCGTGAACTCGAAGCCAAGCTCCAGGGCACCGCCGAGGATGGCCGTATTCACGTCGAAAGCGCCGTATCCAGTGCCCCGCAGTGCGCCCTCGATATCGATGCCGAGCATCGCGCCGGGGCCAAGTGTCAGCCGATCCGCGACGTCCACCAGGCTGCGCTCCAGTGCGATGGTCCCGGTGCTGCCGGGAGTCCCATTGCCCACGAACATGTCGCCAGACAGGCTCGTGTTGCCCAGACCGGTGCCGATGCGCAGGCGGGTATCACTCAGATGCAGGCTGCCGTTACCCGTACCCCCGCCGAGCCCGGTGCCGATGGCGAGGAATTCCTCCACGTCAATCACGCTGCCATGCATGGCCACCCGACCCTCGGGGCCTGCCCCCGCCTGGAACGCCTCGCCCACCTGGAGGCTGCGGATGGTGCCGTTGACGTTGTCCAGTGTCATTGTGGCGCGTGTCGTTGCCGGCGCCGAGGCATTCCCGACGACAACGGCCCTTGCTGCGAGCGTCCCGCCGCTGTGGAACAACTCGCCGGT
>CAYGQN010000001.1:0-44315 GCA_964351795.1 uncultured Gammaproteobacteria bacterium | reverse complement strand
CCGCGACCCCCGCAGCGCTTCGCCACCTCCTGTAGGAGCGGCTTCAGCCGCGAATCCCGTCGCGCCCGGTCGACCCACCGTGCAGGCGCACGAAGATGTCAGAGCACCTGGTTCAGGCCGGGCTGGCCGTTGTTCAGGCTCCAGGCCGACAGGTCGCGCACGGCGATGTCCCGCGCGGGCACCGTGAATATCGGGTCGGCCACCCGATCCACGGCACGGAAGGTGGTCACCCAGTGGCTGGGGTTGGCCTCGCAGATGGCATAGCCGCGATGCAGGCCGTCGAAGTAGCGGATATGCGGGTTGGCGGGCAGGGTGGCCAGCACGGCAGCGTGGTTGTCGTCGCCGAAGGAGGAGGTCAGGCCCGAACACACGAACTCGGCCCCCACGCCGGCAGAGGCCGGATCATCGAAGTCCGCCTTCAGGTCCGCGGCCCAGGACGAGTGGATGTCGCCGGTGAGCACGATGGGATTGCTGATGCCGGCGGTGTCCAGGAACTGCATGACACGGTTCCGCGCGACGCGATAGCCGTCCCAGGCATCCACGTTGAACACGTTCAGCCCGGGGCCGACCACCGAACCGAGGTCCCACTGCATCATCATCACCTGCTGTGCCAGCACGTTCCACACGGAGCGCGACCGGCTCAGGCCCTGGAACAGCCAGCGCTCCTGGCGATCACCGAGCATGGTGTTGCTGTCATCGAGGATGTCCGCACAGGCCTGCAGGGCGGCCAGGCCATCACCGCAGACCTGGTCGCTGCGGTACTGGCGCGAATCCAGCACGTTGAACTCGGCAAGATCACCGAAGCGCAGGCGGCGGTACAGGTTCATGGATTCGCGCCGGGCCCGCACGAACGGTCGCAGGGCCATGGTTTCCGCGTACACCTGGTAGGCGTTGGCGCGTCTTTCGAGGAAAGCCGCCGCGGTCTGGTCATCCTCGGGGATGAGCGCGGCATAGTTGTTGTCGACTTCGTGGTCATCCCAGGTGGTGATGAACGGGAAAGCGGCATGGGTGTCCTGAAGATCCCGGTCGAGGCGGTACAGCGCATAGCGGTTGCGGTAATCCGCCACCGACACGATCTCCGCGCCGTTGTGCCGCCGCTCGGCCGGCACCGACGGGCTGGCGGCGCCTTCATAGATGTAATCGCCCACGTGCACCACGAAATCGAGATCCTGCTGCGCCATGTCGCGGTAGGCGGCGTAGAAGCCGGTTTCGTAGCGCTGGCAGGAGGCCAGGGCGAAGCGCATGGCCGCGGGCATCGTGCCCGGCGACGGGAAGGTGCGGGTGCGGCCGATGCGGCTGAAGCTGCCGCGGTGCTCGAACTGGAAGTAGTACCAGGTATCGGCCATCAGGCCGTACACCGTCCGCCGGATGGCGTGGCCGTTGCGCGGATGGGCGATGACGGAGCCTTCGCGCACGATGTTGTTCATCGCCGGATCGGTGGCGATGCGCCAGCGCACGGCGGTGGGCTTGTCACCCATGCCGCCCCCGTTGAGGGGATCCGGTGCCAGGCGCGTCCAGATGACCACCGAGCGCGCGCCCGGGTCGCCCGAGCCGACACCGAGCGTGAACAGATCGCTGGCGAGGTTCTCTTCGCCCCAGCCGCTGCGTAGTGGCCCGGCGATGGCCGGCGCCGCGATGATGCCCCCCGTCAGGGCCGCACCGGCCAGCAGCTGCCGGCGCCGCGGGCTCTGCAGCGCGGGCGTGCCTGCCCCGTCTTTCGTGATCGTCATGGCTGAACTCCCCTCATCGGATTGGCGATGATCCGGCAGCGCCGGATCCAAAGCCGATGAGGCTAGCGGGGCCCTGTTACCGGCCCCGGTCAGTTCAGCGACAGTTGTGCAACAAACGCCAACGCGGCAGGGCGCCGGGCCGGTGCCTCAGCCCTGGTGCTCGGAGCCGGTGGCCTCGAACATCTCGCGCAGGTCCACGGTGCTGCGGTGGCCGATGGCATCGAAGTGCTCGTCCAGCCAGGCCGCGCAGGTGCTGCGCCCGAGGTCACGCAGCTTGAGCAGGAAGTCCAGCTCCACGTTCATCTTCGACGAGGCGCCGAGCGCCGAGAGTTCAGGGCAGTTCTGCACGATGTGGATGCGCACCTGGTTGTACTGCCCGGCGGACAGCTTGCCCTCGCGGATCAGGCGATCCACGAAGTCGATGGAACGCAGTTCCTTCAGCAGGCTGGCATTGAAGCTGATCTCGTTGATGCGGTTCTGGATGTCCTCGGGCGTGCGCGGTGCGCCCTTGCGTTCAACGGGGTTGATCTGCACCACCACGGTGTCGTTGGTGCCGGTCTTGCCGTAGAAGGGGAACAGGGCGGGGTTGCCCATGTAACCGCCGTCCCAGTACGGCACGCCGTCGATCTCCACCGCCTGGTACAGGTTCGGCAGGCAGGCCGAGGCCATCACCATGTCGGCGGTGAGCCGCTCACGCGGGAACACCCGCACCTTGCCGGTCTCGACGTTCGTCGCCGAGATGAACAACTTGAACGCGGTGCACTTGCGCACCATGTCGAAGTCGATGCTCTGCTCCAGCAGGTCTTTCAGCGGGTTGATGTTCAGCGGATTGAGCTGGTAGGGCGATGCCACCCGCCCAAGCGCGTTCATGGCATGGTAGACGGGGTTGTTCTGCAGGCCCCAGTTGCCGGTGAGCTTGTCGAGCGGCGTGCGCCGCAGCGGGCTGGCCTTGACGCTCGCGCTCATGCTGCGCCAGAAGCGATCCAGCGCCACCCGCGCACCCTCGGGCCCATCACGCGTGTAGCCGTCCGCCAGCGCCACCGCATTCATCGCGCCCGCCGAGGTGCCGGACACGCCGGCAATCAACAGGCGCCCGTCCGCCAGGAGGTGGTCCAGCACGCCCCAGGTGAACGCGCCGTGTGCACCGCCACCCTGCAGGGCGAGGTTGACCGGCTTGGCGGCCGCGCTCATGGCCGCAAACCCCGGCAGGGAAGGCGTGTACCGCCCGGTGTGTGCTGCAAAGGCCGCGATTGGGCCATCCGTTCAAGCAGGTTGATCATGGGCTACCCGTTTGCTGGCTGAGTGGTCATCGGGACGAGCGTGCCGGCGCTCGCGCGCCGCTGGGCGTGGCCCTGCGGCTTCGCACAGTGTGTGACGGGCGCGGGAGCCGGAGCACCGCTTGCGAATGACGTCTTCCGCAGCGCAGCATGATAACGCGGGTAACATGTACCGTGGCAACCGGCGCGCGCGCCGTCGACGGCCGGGTCTGCCCGCGCATGGCGCCCGCCGGTCCCCTGGGAGCGCTGCGGCGGGGCCGTGAGCGCCACGCCCGGCGCCCGCGATTGCTGTGCTGACGACACGGGGCGGCAAGGGCGGGCCTGCCAGCGCCACAGGGCGCGACCCGACTCCCTGAACCCGCGGTAACGGCGAAGCCGCCCCCGCGCAACCGAGCCCAGCGTGATGATTGATCTGTACTGCAATGACCACGGCCGCCTGAAAGCGGCACCGGCCGCCGAAACCGCCCTGCGCGATGCGGTCTGGCTCGACCTGCAGGCGCCGGACAAGGCCGAGGAGCACGCGGTGGAGGCCGCGCTCGGCGTGGACATTCCCACGCGCGAGGAAATGGAGGAAATCGAGATATCCTCGCGGCTGTACTACGACGGCGACGCGGCCATCATGACCGCCACCCTGCCCTCGCATACCGATGGCGACGAACCGACCCTGGCGCCGGTGTCCTTCGTGCTCAGTGAGGATCGCCTGGTGACCGTGCGCTACCATGAGCCGCGCGCCTTCAAGACCCTGCCCATGCGCGCCGCCGCCGCCCCGGTGGCGGGCAGCCGCGGCATCGATGTCCTGGTGATTCTGCTGGAGTTGCAGATCGACCGGCTTGCCGACGTGCTCGAACGTGCCGGCCGCGACATCAACGCCCTGTCCGGCCAGGTGTTCCGCCGCAAGCAGGATGGCAAGCCCGCGCCAGCGGCGGATTTCCGTTCGCTGCTGGAGGCCATCGGCAGGAAGGGGGACCTGACCTCCAGCATCCTGGAGTGCCTGGTGTCGCTGGAGCGCATGTTCGGGTTTCTCGGGCATTACATCCAGATGCACGGCGACGACAAGCACCTGCGGGCGCGGCTGAAGACCCTGTCCCGCGACTGCCGCTCGCTGATCGAGCATTCCGGTTCGCTCACCAGCAAGATCACCTTTCTGCTCGACGCCACCCTGGGGCTCATCAACATCGAGCAGAACGCCATCATCAAGATCTTCTCAGTGGCCGCGGTCGCCTTCCTGCCACCGACGCTGATCGCCTCGATCTACGGTATGAATTTCCACTTCATGCCCGAACTCGACTGGCCGTTCGGCTATCCCGGGGCGCTGGTCATGATGGTCATCTCGGCCCTGGTGCCGCTGTGGTACTTCAAGCGCCGCGGCTGGCTCTGAGCACCCGCCGGTATCGGCGCCGCGCGCGGCACCGCAGGCCGATGCCCTGATGTCCTGACTGCATCGCTGGCCATAACAGGCGACGTTGATGCAAGCCTCAGCCCTGCGGCACTATTGCCAGTCACTCGCAGGGACAGCTCACCATGCAGGGATACCGGGCCCCGGCCTCACCGGTACGCAGCGCAGCCACCTTGCCGGCCGACACGTCGGCCGCATCGCACGTCGCCCGTCCGCCGCGCCGGCCGGCCGCCCTGGTGCGTACCCTTGCCACCGCCTGCGCCGTGTTCACGCTTGCAGCCGTGCACGGCCACGAGGATGCGATGGAGCAGGTCACCGTGAGCGGCCGCGCCCTGGATCTCACCGGCACAGCCGGCTCGGCCTCGCAGGGTCGGATCGGCGCTGCCGACCTGGCGCGCCGGCCCCTGCTGCGCAGCGGTGAGTTGCTGGAGGTGGTGCCGGGGGCCGCTGTTACCCAGCATTCGGGTACGGGCAAGGCGAACCAGTACTTCCTGCGCGGTTTCAACCTGGACCATGGCACCGACTTCGCCGGCTTTCTCGACGGCGTGCCCCTGAACCTGCCCACCCACGGTCATGGCCAGGGCTATCTTGACCTGAACCCGATCATCCCCGAGCTGGTGGAGGACATCGCCTTCGGCAAGGGCCCCTACTACGCGGACGTGGGGGATTTCTCCTCCGCGGGTTACGCGCGCTACCGCACGCGCCGGCACCTGCACGATGCCCTCCTGAACGTGTCGGTGGGCGAGAACGGCTTCTACCGCGGTGTCGCGGCGGGTTCGACCAGGCTCGGCGCCGGTGATCTGCTGGCGGCCGTGGAAGCCCAGCACTACGACGGCCCCTGGGTGCAGGAGGAGAACGCCCACAAGCTCAATGCGATGCTCAAGTACACCGGCCAGCTGCAAGACACCGGCTACGCCCTGTCGTTGCTGGCCTACGACGCGAACTGGGATTCAACCGACCAGGTGCCCCTGCGAGCCATCGAGCGCGGCCGAATCTCCCGCCTGGGCAGCATCGACGACAGCCTTGGCGGGCGCACCACGCGCTACAGCGCGAACCTGGAGCTGGCCCGCGCAAGCGGGGATACGCAGTTCGACGCCAACGTCTACGCGGTGTACTCGGATTTCTCGTTGTTCTCCAACTTCACCTATTTCCTGGATGATCCCGTCAACGGGGACCAGATCACGCAGCAGGATCGTCGCTGGATGCTCGGCCTGAACACGGCCTGGGCCGTTGACCACGACCTGCTCGGCGCGCCCTCCGGCACCCGGGTCGGCCTGCAACTGCGCCACGACCGCATTGCCGACGTGGCCTTGTCACGCAGCCGCGGCAGGCGCTTCCTGGGCGCCGTGCGCGACGACTCGGCCAGGCAAACCAGCCTCGGCCTGTTCGTCTCCAACCAGGCGCGGCTCACGCCCTGGCTGCGTCTGGAGCTGGGCCTGCGCGTGGACCATTTCCGCTTCGACGTGAACAGCTCGCTCGCCGCCAATACCGGCAGCGAGGCCGACACCATCTTCAGCCCCAAGGCCGGCCTCATCCTCGGGCCCTGGCGCAGCACCGAGCTGTACCTGAATGTGGGCCAGGCGTTCCACAGCAACGATGCGCGCGGCACGGTCACGCGCGTGGACCCGGCCAGCGGTGGTCCGGCCGAGCCGGTGGATCCGCTGGTGAAATCAACCGGCACTGAACTCGGCCTGCGCACGACGCTGATCGATGGGCTGCAGTCCACCCTGGCACTGTGGTACCTGGAACTGGATTCCGAGCTTGTGTTCGTCGGCGATGCCGGCACCACCGAACCCGCCGGGCAGTCGCGGCGCTACGGCGTGGAATGGTCCAACTTCTATCGCGTCAACCGCTGGCTGACCCTGGACCTCGACGTGGCCCTGACCGAGTCCCGCTTCACGGCCGGTCGCGAGCGGGAGATCCCGAACGCCGTGGGCCGGGTCATCACCGCCGGTGCCAGCCTCGATCTGCCGGGCGGCCTGTTCGGCGCCCTGCGGCTGCGACACTTCGGCGACAGCCCGCTCAGCGAAGACGGCGCGGTGAAGGCCGACGCCACCACCATGCTCAACCTGCGCGCCGGCTACCGCTTCGGCGAGCAGCTCACGCTGACACTGGATGTGTTCAACCTGCTGGATGCCAGGGACCCGGACATCAGCTATTTCTTCGCCTCCTGCCTGCCGGAGGATCCCGCGGCGGCCTGTGGCGCCGGCCTGGCCGAACGCGGCGGCGTGGAGGATGTCCACCTGCACCCGGTGGAACCGCGCCAGCTGCGGGCCATGCTGTCATGGCGTTTCTGATGCGCTGATGCGTGTCTGACGGCAGTCGCTGCGCGCGTGTTGCCGGGCTGCGGCAGGCATCAGGGCAAGGCGGCCGCGGCAAGCATCTCCCCGGTGGCCACGCGCAGCAGAGCCACGCTGCCCGCCGATGGGCGGGCCAGCAGGATGTAGTCCACCACGGTGTTCAACTGCGAGGCCGATTGGGCCAGTGCGGATTCATCGAGCGGGCCGAGGCTTTGCACGATGCCCTCTACGAGCGCCGGCTCCACCAGTTCCAGCGTGGCCTGACCGGCAATGACCTTCTCGAACTTCGCCTGCAGGGCCCCGCCTGCTTCCGTGCCGGCACCCTCGACAAGAATGGTCACCTTCGAGCCCGGCGGCAGTTGCAGCAGCAGGGATTGCAGCGGGATCTCTGAGGTTTCGGCGGTGCCCGGTGCCGGCTCGTCCAGCAGCAGGAACACCCCGGTGATGAGGGCCGAGGCGATCACTGCCAGCGCGGAGATCCACGCCGCCCGGATGGTCACGGAACGCTTTTTCATGAGCGGATCCCGGCGCGGCAGGCAGAGCCGCACGACGGATGATGCGCGCCCGCGGCCGGCACCTCAGGCGCGGCGCCGGCGCCCCGCCACGGCCACCAGGGCCGGCGCGAACAGCCACAGCGCCGCCGGCAACGGTATCGGCTGCACCTGCACGATGTTGGCCAGCAGGGCGGCGTCGCCGGCGGTGTCGGCGATGATCGAAGCGCCCTCGGGCAGCACGATCCCGAGCACCCCGCTGCTGGAGAAATCCACCGCCCCGGCCGAAGCGCGCACATCCAGGCTGTCGTCGATGGCGCCATCACCCGGTTGCGCCGTGGCGATGCCGGACACCACCGAGGAGATGAGGATGCTGTCGCCCGGCTGCACGCTGAAGGTCAGGCTGATGATGGCGTCCAGGTCCCCGGGGACATCGTTGATGACGGTCGCCGAAGCGCCCGCGAACGGGGACTGCGAGCCCGCCAGCGGGCTCTGCACACCGGTGAACAGGGTGTTCGGCGTATACACGCCGTCCGCCAGCGTCAGCTCGAAGATGAGCTGCGACTGGAAGATGGTGCCGGCCAGCGGGTCGGCAATGCTGAACGTGGTGGCGTTGAGGTTGCCCACCAGCAGCAGCGAGGGCTGGCCGTCGTTGACGATGAACTGCCCGTCCAGGGCCAGGTTCAGCGTCATGTCGAAAGGCGCCGCCGCCGCGGCCGTGCCCTGGATCGTCAGCACGCCGGTTGAGGTAGAGCCGATGACGCTACCGTCCGGCAGCAACTGGTCGGCGTCCATGTCGAATTCGGAGTAGCCGCGGATGATGCCGTTGTCCGCATCCACCTCCACGCTGGTCACCGAGGTGTAGTTGTCCTGCGAGACCACCGGGGTGCGCCCGGGGTTGAGCGCGGTGACGCCACCGGCATTGGTGACGATCTCCTGGCTGTTGTCTGGCGCGGCCGGGCTGCGCGTGGCCGTGCCCTCGGCAGGCAGCGTCGCGGGCAGCAGCGCCCATGCGGCGAAAGAAACGGCAAGAATACGGGCGCGGATGCGACGCGGTGTCATCGTGGAGTTCCCTCTCGGCTGTTTTCCCCGCAGCCATCATAACAACTAAGTGCCGCTCCCGATGCGCTGCCCGGCGGTTCCTCGCCCGGCAACGCGTGGTGGCCGGCCGCCGCTGCAGGCAATGCCGGGCGGCGGCCCGGGATGCCTTATTCGGTTCTGTCCAGGATTTTCGCCTTCTCGGCCTGGAACTCCGCTTCGGTCAGGGTGCCGTCGGCCCGCAGTTCGGAGAGCTGCCGCAACTCATCGTAGACTTCGCGCCCATCCGCTCTTGATGACGCCAACAGCCTCGCGTTCGATGCTGCGCAGCGCCGCACAGCAGCAGCGCGGCGTCCGGCTGGCGGGGCTTTCCGCGGATTCAGTATGCTGTGCCCATGGCAAACCATTCGGCAGCAGGCGGGAACCGATGACACAGTTCAGCAACAAGACGGTGCTGGTCACCGGCGCCAGCCGCGGTATCGGCGAGGCCGTGGCGCGGCATTTTGCCGGCCTTGGCGCCAACGTCGTGCTGCAGGCTCGCAGTGGCGATGCCATCGCCCGCATCGCGGCGGACATCGAGGCGGCCGGTGGCAGCGCGCTGGCCGCCGCCGGTGACGTCGCCCGCTACGCCGATGTCGAGCACGCCGTGGCGCAGGCGCTCGCCCGCTTCGGCGGCCTGCACATCCTCGTCAACAACGCCGCCGTCATCGAGCCCATCGCGCGCCTTGCCGACGCGGACCCGGGCGAGTGGTCGCTGGCCGTGGACATCAACCTCAAGGGTGTCTACCACGGCATGCGCGCGGCCATCGCGCCGATGCTGGATGCCGGGGGCGGCGTCATCGTCAACATCAGTTCCGGCGCGGCCACCAAGGCCCTGGAAGGCTGGAGCGCCTACTGCGCGACCAAGGCAGCGGTGCTGTCGCTGACGGCCAGTGGCCACGCCGAGTACGGCCCGCAGGGCATTCGCGTGGTGGGCCTGAGCCCCGGCACCGTGGCCACGGCCATGCAGGTGAGCATCCGCGAAAGCGGCATCAACCCGGTGAGCCAGCTGGATCCTTCCGTACACATTCCACCGGAGTGGGTGGCCCGCGGCCCGGGCATCAATGCGCTGGCGCGGTGTCGCGCACTGTCAGTGTTTTTTACAGATACGCAGCGCAGCAAACGTTCAAAGCCCTCAACTTCCTGAATTTCCGTTAGTTGTCAGACCGGCATGCCGTTTGCTTGGCAGGTGGTGGACGGGTGCCGATTGTTCCCAAGTCGGGAACGCGGTAGCCGGTCTGCCCCCGCGGGGCAGCGTGACAGCACCTGATGGAAAATTGAGGACAAGCCATGAAAGCAAATACCAGCACGAGCATCTTCTGTGCGTCGCTCGTCGCCGTCGCCACCTTCCTTCCGGGTACCGCGGCCGCCATCGAACTGATGCCGGATTTCGCGAATGTGCCCACGGGATGGACCACCGACCGCTTCGATCCGGCCGCATTCGCAAACGTCGGTACCTTCCAGGGACGTGACAACGTACTGGGGATCAGCATCAGCGAGGCCGAGGGTTTCGGTAACCGCGGTGGCGGTTTCGACAGCACCTTCTACAACACGCAGGGCCGCAAGCACCTCATCTCCGGTGGCCCCGGGGATTCGCTCTCGGCGGACCTGTTCGTCCCGCTGGAGTGGTCCGACGAGGGCAGCGGCACCGTGCGCACCGACATGTGGGGTGTGATGGGCGATGGCAGCAACATCACCAAGTACCCGATCATCGGTTTCACCAACCTGGGCGGCACCGCGCGTTTCCGCATCTGGGACGACACCACCTGGCTGGACCTCGGCGTGGCAGTGAACTTCGACGCCTGGAACAGCCTGTCGATCACCCTGGATGGCAGTGATTTCGTCTACAGCGTGAACGGAGTGGACGTGTTCACTGACACCACGCCGACCGGCAGCACGCAGTTCGACGAGGTGATCATGCAGTCCTACAACTTCTTCGGTGATCCCAGCCTAGGTAACGTCAACCCGGTGGAGTACACCTCGTACTGGGCCAACGTCGGCTCCGCCAGTGTGCCGGAACCGGCCGCCATGGCGCTGTTCGGCGTCGGCCTCGTCGGCGCAGGCGTCGCCCGGCGTCGTCGCTGAGCCTGTCTGTGCGGGGCAGGTGCCCGAACACCTGCCCCGCACCTCTTCCTCCCGCGCCCGCGCCCCTGCGGCGCGACCCGGCCCGGCGAGCCGCCATGGCCGGGACCCGATGCGTCTGCCCCTAGCCGTGCAGGTGGAACACCTTGTTGATGATCTGCCATTGCCCATCAATCTTCAGCAGGGTGAAGAAGTCCGTGAATTTCAGGCCCGTCCAGTTGTCCGATTCCAGCCGTACCGTGGCCACCGTGCCCTCCACATCAATGGCCGCGATATCGGTGACGATGTCGCTGGCGGGGCCGTTCTGGTCGTTCCAGTCGAACAGCTTCTGGATGGGGCCGCAGAACAGGTCGCTGCCGATGTAGCCGAAAATCGTCGCGTCGTCGTGAAATGCGGGCTTCATGAGCGCGCCTTTGCCGGCCTTCGCGCCGTCGATATAGTGCTGCAGCGTTGCCTTGATCTGTGCGATGTCGTCGTTGCTCATGCTGGTTTCCCTCGCTTGGTGTGACACGGGCGCGTGCATCGGGCGCCAGGCCCTGGCACGGGAGAGCCCGGAGCATGACACTGGCGGCGGTCGGCATCCATCCCCGACCCGGCCCCGCCGTCAGCGCGTGGCGCCGCGAGCGTCGCGCTGGCCGCCCGGCTGCCGGGAACAGGATCGTCATCCGTGGATACAGCCGCGCTGCACGGCACCAATGCAGCATACGGTTTTCCGCTTGCGCCCCGGCCCGAAGGTCGCCACCCGTGCGATCGGTGCAGGCCCGAACACCACCAATGCACACCCGGCCGGGCCGCCGGGTGGATGGGCGGCGGGCTATACCCGGCGCCACTTGAACCTTGAGCGAGGCGCGCATGGGCGGGGAACGGTGGCGACGGCCCCACGGCCAGGCCCTACAACCTCCCGACGGCCGTCGCCGTTCACGCCGACGGCGAGTATCGTGGCCACCGACACGATGCGGCCGGCCTCGCGTACCTTCACGCAGGTCGCATCCAGCCACACGTACCGTGGGCCATGAACGCGATCATCTCGCGGACGGAATCTGCATCCTCGCCTTTTTCAAACAACGCTTCCAGCGGCATGCTGACCTTGGTCATCGTATTGGTTTCCTCTTTCTCGTTGAAGCGTCGTAACTCCAACGGTAACGGAAGCATCACGGTGACCGCCTCCTGGACCACTGCCCCAGGGCACGACCCGCTTGGCCGGTAAACCTCCAGGTTTACTGGCGTAATTTTTACATGCGGTTGTAAGCTTTACCGTCCCGCCCTTTATCGGCAGACCGTGGAGGCCGCCGGTTAATCCTGCTTTGATTCTTGTCAACGGCAGCGGATTGATGCATCCACGTCCGCATTCAAGATGGTCGACCATCAGGGTCGAACAACGCAGGACGGACATCGGAACATGGCAAGGCGGTCTTTCGTTTGAAGCAGCTGCGCGCTGCCAGCATGGCAAAGGCTTGTAGCCACTCAACCGTACCAGGCGCCGTGGGCAGGCTTCGTGCTCGTCACATGGTCCGCCGGGACTCATCCCTGGCATCCGCAGAATCTGCCTCACGTCCCAGCGCTGCAAGCTTGAATTCTCAGCATCACGGGAGAACCCAATAAGCGCCATCTCCCGACGATGCGAGACGCGGTGGTCACCATCGGAGTTCGAGTGCCGCGCGGAAACAGGGTGCGCTGGGCGAGCGATCGCGGGAAGGAGCAGCCAGCAGCGCCGCACGCAGCCGGAGGGGATTGTTGCGGAGAAAATGCCTGGAGCACAGCGGGATTACACAATGAGAATCCATCCCTGCGCAAAGAGTAATCGTAGACCAGCATCATTCGACGGAAGGGTGTTCATGGTCGTGTACCGGACAATCGGGTCTTGCTGTTGTTGATTGTTCCGGTCGCAAGCATGTGCGGCTTCCGTCGTGATACGCAAGGACAGCACACAATTGCAAACGGAAAGAAGCGCCCTGGCCAATCTCCTCGCTTGGTGGCGCGACCCGGAGGCCGGAATTCATAAGCCTATGGAGAGGTACCCGGTCAACGAAGGAGCGCGACACGCAATTCGCAACAGGGCCCAAAATCAGCATTCACATCGGGACTCGGCTCACGCCAGCGCCTGCTGGTCGGGCTGTCATGTTTTGCCGATCTCTGCTGAGCTTCTCATGCCAGCGGCGCACAAGGTTGGGTGATCCCGGTAGCCCGCGGTCTCGCATCAGGTCAAAGCGGCCGGCACGCAGATTGCATCGCAAGCGAGTATGCGATTGCTTTATGCCAGGCACTTGCTGGCCGAGGCGGCGCAGCCACCCGTTGAACGGTCGGCTGTCCCAGGACCCGCACTGCCATCCAGGCGCACGAACCCGCACTCGGACTATGCGTTTGTGCCAAGGACCAATCGCGTAGGGGCTGCAAGCAAGGACCACTGGGCGCCTGCGATACACGGTCGACGACTCGAAACACGCAGACGCCTGCCCGTTGCGGGCATGTCGGCCGCGGGGCCGGAGCGCCCGCCGGGCGGCTGTGGTGCCCACGTCACAGATCGGTCCGACAAGGCTTCGTGGGGACAGGCGTATCGATCACACCGGCTGCTCTGCGAGAAACAACTGGCGAGCCAGACCAGTTGGCTCCGCTTTGTACGGCCGGGAACCAGAGCGAACGACACCGCCTGATAGCCGCTCTCGTACAACCCGGGCAGAGCGACTCTGGCGAGGCTCGGGCCTTGAGGCCCGCCCGTCATGACTGACAACTGGAGCATCGCCAGCCAGGAGCAGGGTTCGACATTGACCAGTGGGAATCCTCACTCAGGTGATCCAACGCGCCCCCCGAAAAATTTCGACTGGAATCAACACAGCTAAAACGGAGGCTGACTAATGAAAGCACACGAAGCAACTCAGGGCGCCTGCCCGTTTCGCGGAACGCGCGTCGGTGGCGCTATCGGCTCGGAGCCGCAACTGGATCATTGGTGGCCGAACCGGCTGAAAGTGGAGTTGTTGCATCAGGATCCACCCCAGGCGAATCCACTCGGTACAGACTTCGACTATGCCAAGGCGTTTGAGAAGGTGGACTACGAGCAGTTGAAGGCTGATGTGCGCGCTTTGCTGAATTCCTCGGTGGATTGGTGGCCATCCGATTACGGCCACTACGGCCCTCAGATGGTTCGAATGTCGTGGCACTCGGCGGGCACCTACCGAATCGCCGACGGCCGCGGTGGAGCGGGGCAGGGTCTGCAGCGCTTCGCGCCGATCAACTCGTGGTGGGATAACGGCAACACTGACAAGTCTCGCCGTCTTCTTCTGCCGATCAAGCAGAAGTACGGTTCGTGCCTCAGTTGGGCCGACCTGATGATGCTTGCAGGCACTGTCGCCCTGGAGGACATGGGGCTGCCGCTGCAAGGGTTTGCCTTCGGACGTCTCGATGCCTGGGAGTCCGATCGCGCTACCTACTGGGGGCCCGAGGGCTGGAAATCCAACAATGGCGCCGACCCGGACCGCATGGTTACCCGTGATGAGCGCTGGGAAGGTGACGTCAAATCTGATTACTACGACCTTGAGAATCCACTGGGTGCTACGCATCAGGCGCTGATCTACGTCAATCCGGAGGGGCCCTACGGCAACGGTGAGCCGATGGACGCGGCCCGCGACATTCGTGAGAGCTTCGCCCGAATGGCGATGAACGACGAGGAAACGGTCGCGCTCGTGGCCGGCGGTCACGCCTTCGGAAAATCCCACGGCAAGACCTCTCCGGAGGATATCGGCCCCGCACCCGAAGGCGCGCCAATCAAGGCCATGGGTCTAGGTTGGCAAAATCCCAACGGCACCGGCTTTGCGCAGTACACCATGACGAATGGTATCGAGGGCGCATGGACGCCCGATCCGACGCGCTGGGACAATTCATACCTTGAAAACCTCTTCAAATACGAGTGGGAACAGACGCAGAGCCCGGTAGGCGCAATCCAGTGGACACCGAAGGATCCCGACGCGCCCAAGACGCCGGATGCCCATGTAGAGGGGCAGATGAACGCGCTGATGATGATGACCACGGACATCGCCTTCAAGGTCGATCCGGAGTACCGCAAGGTCTGTGAGAAGTTCCTCGCGGATTTCGACTACTTCACGGAGGCATTCTCGAAAGCCTGGCACAAACTCATCCACCGCGACATGGGTCCGAAGTCCCGCTACATTGGTCCTGATGTGGGCGAGGATTTCATCTGGCAGGACCCGATCCCGGCAGTGGACCATGTGCTGGTCGGCCCGAATGATGTTGCGGACCTGAAGGCCAGAGTACTCGCAACCGGGCTGCCGGTTCGGGAGCTCGTGGCGGCGGCCTGGGCCTCGGCTTCCACCTATCGCGACACTGACAAACGCGGCGGTGCGAATGGCGCACGGGTCCGGCTTGCTCCTCAGAAAGACTGGACGGTGAACAATCCGGAACAACTTGCCCGCGTCCTCGCGGTGCTGCAGGAAGTGAAATCGGATTTCGACCGTACCGGCTCAGACGGCACAAAGATCTCGATGGCCGATCTGATTGTTCTCGGCGGTGCCGCGGCGATCGAGAAGGCAGCGCACGATGCCGGTTATGACATCACCGTCCCCTTTGTTCCTGGCCGCATGGACTCGACCAGCGAGCAGACAGACGTTGAAAGCTTTCGCTGGCTTGAGCCGGTGTCGGATGGCTTTCGCAACTATCACAATACCGATGTCGGCTATAAGGTCGCGCCCGAACACATTTTTCTCGACCGGGCAGCATTACTATCGCTCAGCGCACCGGAATGGACAGCTCTGACCGGCGGGCTTCGGGTTCTTGACCAGAATTTCGACGGCTCGGACCATGGCGTGTTCACCAATCGCCGCGGCATCCTGACAAATGATTTTTTCAAGGTGCTCGTGTCAATGGACTATCGCTGGGAGCCGAAGGACGACCAGGAGATGCTCTTCGATATTGTCGAGCGCGTCAGTGGGGAGAAAAAGTATACCGCTACCCGTTGTGACCTGATTTTTGGTGCCAATGCTGAACTGCGGCAGGTTGCTGAACTCTACAGTGGCGCGGACGGAGAACAGCGTTTAGTGAGGGATTTCGTGGCGGCGTGGTCGAAGGTCATGATGCTCGACCGATTTGATCTCAAGACATAGGGCCGTGCGCACATTATCGAGAATGCAAAGCCGGTCAGGGATGTGGATCCCCCCTGCAGACGGTTACCAACTCTGCAGGGGGGGCAATGGAACGCCAGGCCTGCGTCTTGTTGGTCCTGAGCCACCCCTGTCCGCCCGACTGTCACTGGCCGGGTTCACGGCACATCAGTGTGTCTCGTGATCCACTCACGGTCTTCGTGTGGCGCCAGGGGTCGCTACGGTCGCGGGCTTTCCATTCACTCCGGTGCAAGGCGCTCTGATGCTTTTTGCCAGTTGTTCCAACCGCAACCAGTGTGAGCGCCCTGGAGAGCGCCACGCCACTTGCGAGAATCATCAAAGGCGCTAGCCTGCCGTCGTATCTCCGCCCAATAAGGGCAATACATGGCCGCTGATGTATCCTGAATCCGCAGCGCTTGCAAAAAAAACGAACGATGGCGCGATTTCCTCCGGTTGTGCCGGACGACCCAGCGGCGTGCCGGCACCGAAATCCTTGATATCTTCATCGCTGCGCTCCGCCGGGTTCAATGGCGTCCAGACAGGTCCTGGCGCAACGCAGTTCACGCGGATGCCGCGTTCGACAACATTCTTGGCCAGCGACTTTGTGAATGCATGAATCGCGCCTTTGGTCGATGCGTAGTCCAGAAGTGCAGGACTTCCCTCAAGGCCCGTAATCGAGCCAGTGTTGATAATTGCGCCACCAGCGGGCAGATGCTCCAGCGCATGTTTGGACATGAGGAAATAGCCGAGAACGTTGGTGTCGAACGTGTTTTCCCATTGTTCCACGGAAACATCCGCCACATCGGCGCGATGCTTCTGGTAGGCCGCGTTGTTGACCAGGATGTCCAGTCGTCCCAGCCCGGACAGAACCCGGGCGACAGCATCAGCGCAAAAATCCGGCGATGAGACATCACCGGGGATCAGCAAAACGCGTCGGTTGTGCGACTCGATTTCATTCTTCGTGTCATCCGCATCCTTCTGTTCCTCGTGCAGATACACCAATGCAACGTCAGCGCCCTCACGGGCGAAAAGCACGGCGACAGCCCGCCCGATGCCGGAATCGCCGCCCGTGACTAGCGCAACCTTGCCTTCGAGCTTCCCTGCCGCTCTGTAGGCCGGCGCCTCGAAACGAGGACCTGGCGTCATCTCGTCCTCAAGGCCGGGTGGTTCCATATCCTGAGGCGGGAAGGGCGGTTTTGGTTTGCCGTTCATGATGTTCTCCTCTTTACAGACAGGCAACGACAGCGCTGCCAGCTACACTGCTGGCCGGTCATTGCATGAGGTGACAGGTACGGGTATCAAGGAAAATTCCATGCCGCTGACCCACTTTCGGGAAGCGATGAAGGAATCCTTGTTCTGTGCAGGTTCGGTACCTGCGTCGATTCGAGACGCCCCGCCCCTACTCCTCGAACACCAGCAGATCGGGGTTGGCTCCGAGGGTCGTGAGAGCCTCGTTCACGGCCTCGTTGAAAGCGGGCGGACCGCAGACATAGAAATTCTGGTCGAAATCCGTCACATGCTCTTTCAGAAAGTCGTGGTCGATAAGTCGGTGGGCATAGCCGGGCGCGTCCTCGTCGGTACAGGTGAGGACGCAATCGTCGCCGAGGATGTGGCGGAACTCCTTTTCGCAGATGACATCCGCAGGGGTCTTGTTGGAGAACAGCAGGCGATGTCCGCCGGCGGCCCCATCGCGTGCCAGGCTGCGCAGAATGGCGATGAAAGGCGTTACCCCGGCACCACCGGCGATGAAGACACCGGGTCCTTTGTGGCGGATGGTGCCAAAGGGGGCAGACAGGAGCAGCCCGGCCCCAGGTGCGAGGTCATGGAGGGCCGCGGTTACGCCTTCGCGGGCGGGATAGCCTTTGATGGTGAACTCGAGGACACCATCTCCAGCGAGAGAGGTGGGGGTGAAGGGCCGGCTTTCGTCTTTCCAGTCGGGATGGTCTATGGCCAGTTCCACGCCCTCGCCCGGCTCGAAGCTGAAGCCCTCGGGGCGGGTGACAATAAAGCGTTTCACGTCGTGGGTGACGAACTCGGACATCAGAAGGTTCACGCGGTGTTCCATGACAGGCTCCTGGGGTTTGTGCGTGGGTTTATTTGACCCAGAGGGTCTTGGCGTTGACGAACTCGCGGATCCCCAACCGGGAGAGTTCTCGACCGTAGCCCGAGTCCTTGATGCCGCCGAACGGCAGTCGCGGATCACTTTTCACCAGGCCGTTGACGAAGGCGCTGCCGCAGGCAAGACGCCGGGCGAAGCCTTCGCCCCGGGATGTGTCCGCGGTCCATACACTGCCACCAAGGCCGAAGCGGCTGTCGTTCGCGATGGCAAGGGCATCGTCCTCGTCACGGGCGCGAATGATCGCGGCCACGGGCCCGAAGAGCTCGTCGTGGTAGGCCGGCATGCCCGGCCCAACGTTGTCCAGCACCGTAGGGGCGTAGTACCAGCCCGGCCGGTCGCTGACTGCACTGCCGCCGGTGAGTATCTCGGCACCCGCTGCGACGCTGTCCGTGACCTGCTTGTGGAGGTCATCGCGCAGGTCCTCGCGGGCCATGGGCGCCAGGGTGGTATCGGTATCAAGGGGATCGCCGGGCTCGAGGGCGCTTGCCCCTTCTATGAAGCGGGCTATGAACTCTTCGACAACGGCTTCCGCCACGATGAATCGCTTGGCGGCGATGCAACTCTGACCACAGTTCTGAAAACGTGACTTCACCGCCACCTGCGCCGCCTCTGCCACGTCGGCGTCCTCCAGCACTACGAAGGCATCGGAGCCTCCGAGTTCCAGAACCAGCTTTTTGAGATGGCTCCCTGCCTGGGCCGCCACCTTGCGTCCCGCGGCCTCGCTGCCCGTGAGGCTGACACCATGAACCCGGGCATCGGCGATGAGATCCCCCGCCTGATCACTGTCGATGATCAGGCTGCGGAACAGTCCAGGCGGAGCCCCGACATCCTGGAACAGTCCTTCGATGGCCAGGGCGCACCGGGGCACGTTGGAGGCGTGCTTGAGGAGCATCGTGTTGCCGGCGGCGATGGCGGGCGCCGCACAGCGGAAGAGCTGCCACAGAGGGAAATTCCACGGCATGATGGCCAACACTGTCCCCAGAGGCTGGAATGCCAGCAGGCTGCGACTGCCATCTGACTCCAGGGCCTTGTCGTCCAGGTAGGTCTGAGCGTGTTCGGCGTAGTGGTCGCAGACCCAGGCACATTTCTTCACCTCGGCTTCGGCCTCGGTTACCAGCTTGCCCATCTCCCGGCTCATGAGACGGGCAAGATCGCCACTTTGCTCCCGCAGATACCCCGCCATCCTTGCCAATAGCCCACAGCGTTCCGTCAAGGGCTCGATCGCCCATCGGGGGGCAGCCGTGGACACCTGGCGCAGTGCCTGTTCTATTTCCTCGCGGCCCAGGGTCTGGACGACCTCCATCTGCTCACCCGTGGCAGGATTGATTGATCGTTGGGTCATGCGTATCTCCTTATCCAGCCCCCGGCTAACCAGCTCCAGTCCAGGTCCTCGGGATGAGCCAGGTAATGGTCGCCGTTCTCCACCACCTCCGACAGAAAAGAGCGGCTCAGCGTGAAGCGCCTATCCGGGTCCTCGGTTTTTTCCTGCACCGGCGTGAAGCGGCCGTCCACAAAACGGGTGGTGTAATGACCCAGGGTTGCCCCGGCGTCGTCCACCACCTCGATATCGATGGTTTGCCCTGAAACCATCCTGGTCATCACCGACTCCGACAAGCTCACGAGTGGATTGGCATCCGGGCTTGCCAGGGCGGTATCGGAGATGTTGATGTAGTGCTTGACCAGGTCGCGGGTGCTCAGTTTTGTTGTCATGGCTGATGCCTTCCGTGTGTCATTCGCCTGCGCATCTACTGTCCCTCCGGCTCGCTCTCGAATTCCTCCATCGCCTGTGCCATGGCATCGGCGAGCCTGTCATAGGCGGATGCGAAGCCGTCCTTCACCTCTTCCCAGGCCTCTGTGGAACCATGTTTCATACCGCCGTACCATTCCGCCAGGCGGTTGCGCTGCTGGCGCAAGGAAGCCAGTGCGGCACGCCGTTGCTTGCGAGTCTCATGATTGAGCTCACCCCATTGCTTCTCGGCCCGACGCTCCAACTGTTCAATCTGCCGGTCCATCGCATCCAGGGTCTTGCGGGCCGAAGCCATGGCCTGGTCGCGCTGGTGCGCGGAATAGCCCTGGAGGGTATCGATGGCTTCGCCCCAGTCCTGCCGGAGTTCCTGAAAGCCCTTCGCGGTGCCATCCTGTCTGGCCGCGCCGGAGCTCGTGCCTGCACTCACGTTCAGTCCCAACAGGGCCACCAGGGAAGTGGCAACGATCAGGGATCGAGCCTTGAATCGGTGAAACTCAAGGGTCATCAGCAGCTCCTTTTTTGCAAAATGTCGGGACCCGTGCAGGAGGCGATGAATAAATTCATGCTGGATTCCCCGGATCCTGGAAATAGGAACGCAGGATTTTCCATTGCCGGAGTCGCATGCTGCGGCAGCCCCGGATTACTCTGAAATCTTCAATGGAACGGGCCGGACACCCGGCGATCGTTCCAACCATCGACTATCAGGTCGATGTCCAGGGACAACGCCTGCACTCACACCACCGACGCCCGCCACATGATCAGCCCCAGCCTCCCAGGCAGCACGGTTGGCAAGCTGAGGTGCAAAACCCGTGCCGTTCGCTTGACATGATTCGACGCCGGCGCGGCACGCTGCACCCCGGGGTGGGGTACAGGCCTTCGGGGCCTGCAGGGTAGAGGCGATGGCAAGACAGTTTCGCGCTTGCGTCAGCCGCAGGTTCGGCCAACCGTGTCAATCGACAGTTCACGGCCACGCACCCCAACGGGCTGCGGGGTATCCGGCTCCAACTGTGTCTGACTCCGGCCGGGTTGGTTGCGCATGATCTGCAACCCGGGCCTGGCCGCCTGATGTATTGCGGGCCTGCCTGTCAGTACCATCAGGGCGACGGACTTCGCGCTCGATGCGCAGGAGCAGCTACTCTGCGACGCCCGCTCGGGAGGTGACCCGTTCCATCATGGCGTCAGGGGCGCTCAATGCGGCTGCAACCGCTCTACAAACGTCCCGGCCTGCCGATGCCGATCAAGACAGAACGCCCGCTCCGAGCTGCTGGAAAGGCGGTTTATTCTTCTTCTTGAACGTACATCCGCTTACAGGGGACGGGCTTGAAAGAGATGGCACCAAGTGCATTCTTTACAGAGAATCTGGAAAAAAATGCGCTTGCAACAGTTGGCTCAAGCTGGCAACAATATTTGGGAGTCGGGTTCGACGGGTTCATGAACTGGATGGGGTCATTCGCGGGCAAATCCGGGGAATCTGGACAAGCACGAGTGTGATGCCACCCGTGCGCTCATCGTGCCGGTTGGCACTGCAATGGGGCCTGTTCGACGAGCCGCAACAGGCTGTCGCTGGCGGATCCCGAGACCGATCAAGCCGGACCTTCCGCTGCGAGCGGCCGGACAAGGCGGTTTATTCAATGACTGAATTACGAATCATCGATAAGCAAACCCCCTTTCCGGTCAGTGGTCGAATCGCCGGGGCAGAGTAGTTGTCCTTGGTGTGCTATCCGCCCTCCCTGGTGTCGTCGGGCTCGGCATGACCTTCGGCCTCACGCTGGCTGACATGCTGATTCTCGACGTCCTGCCTGTCATTGGCGGTGGCTGTCAGGTCGTCGATCCCTTCATCGGCACGCAATGGTGGGGCGCGCTGTGGCAGGCCGTCATCCCGGTCATCCATCTTATCGCTGTCGTACTGACGAGCTACGATCCGCCCAGGGCTGTCCTTGCACTCACGCTCATGATTGGTTTCGCACTGTTTGCTGTCGGCGCGCGGTGTATCCACGACCAGTCCCGGCCTTTGACTGTTCGGTACCATGAAACGCGGTAGGCGCATCTGGTCATGGGCTGCAGCGGCCATCGTCGCCGCGGTATTCCTCGGTGGCTGGGTATACCGAGAGCAGGTCAGCGCGGTCTGGTCGCAAGTGCTCGGTGGCGAGGCCGGTGACGGACCTGGACGTCCGCCCCCGGCAGTGCAAACGGCGCAGGCCGAGCGCGCTGCGATCAGCGATCGGATCAGCGCCACCGGCACACTGACGCCGCCGGAGCGCGTGACCATAGCCGCGCAGACCGCCGGACGCATCGCCTCCATTCGGTTCGAAGAAGGCGATGCCGTGCCCAAAGGCGAAGTGCTTGTGATGCTCGAGCGCGAGCGTGCCGAAGCGGCCGTCGAGGAGGCTACTGCGCGCGTCGAGCAGCAGAGTCGAGCGCTGGCGCGCCGCAAGACACTGCAACAGCGGGACTTTGTCTCCCAAAGCGAGATCGACCTCGCCGAAGCCAGCACCGATGCCGCCAGGGCGACGCTGCGCATCGCCACCGAAGAGCTCTCGAATCTGGTCATCGAAGCTCCGTTTGCCGGAGTGCTGGGGCGCCGGATGATCAGTGCCGGCGCCTTTGTCGAGCCCGGCACCGCGATCGCGGAGCTGACCCGAATCCGCTCCCTCGACCTGTTGTTCGACGTGCCGGGCAAGTCCGTTGGCCAAGTCGAGCTGGGCCAGACGGTCGAGGCAACGACTCCCGCCTTCCCGCAGCAGACCTTCAGTGGCCAAGTGACCTTCGTCGGCACTCAAGTCAGCGAGGCCACCCGCACCCTGCCGGTCGAGGCCTCGTTCGACAATGCGAACGGTCGGCTGAAGCCGGGGATGTACCTGCGCGCCGAGCTCATTGTCGCGGAGCGACAGGTGGTTCGGGTCCCGGAAGCCGCGGTCATTACCGAGGGGCCGAATACGCTCGTCTATGTCGTCAGCGAATCGGACGGCGGCGCGGCAGCAGGCCACAAGCCAACCGGCGCCAGTTCGGCCGATGGGCCCGACGGCCAAACCCACGCCGCCGACAGTGGCGGGCGCGGACCGGATCTTGTCGTCAGCCGCCGTCCCGTCGAGACCGACGTCCGCCGCGAGGGCTGGGTTGCGATCCGGGATGGCCTGGAGGTCGGCGAGCGGGTGGTCGTGTCTGGCCTGCAAGGTCTCCGCGACGGGATGACCGTGCGGGTCAGACCGCCATCCGGCACGGGCCAGGGACCCCGAGGCAGGCCGCAAACGGACCAAAGGCCATCGGCCGGCGACTCAGCGGGGCCGGCACCGGGTAGGGATAACAGTGCGAGCGCGCCACCCGGGCAGATGGTGCCAGGGTCGAACGGTGCCAGTGGTAGCGACAGGTGAGGCTGACGGTACTGGCAGTCACACGCCCTGTCGTGGCGACGGTATTGTCGCTGCTGATCATGGTGCTGGGCATTGCCGCATTGCTGGTCCTGCCGGTACGTGAATATCCGGATATCGATGACCCAACGGTCACGGCGACGGTCATCTATCCCGGGGCATCGGCCGAGGTTGTGGAGCGCGAGGTCACCGAGCCTCTTGAGGAGGCCGTCAGCGGGATCGACGGCGTGCGCCGCATCCGCGCAAGCTCCCGCGACGGTCGGGCCCGTATTGAGATCGAGTTTTCGCTGAACCGGAACCTGGACCTGGCCGCCGCGGATGTGCGCGACCGCATCTCCACGGTGCGCAACGATCTGCCCGATGAGGCCGAGGCGCCGGAGATTGCCCAGCGCTCATTGGAGGCGCAGGTCGTCATGTGGGTGGTGCTGACCAGCGATACTCTGGACCGCCTGGCCCTGTCGGACCTGGCCGATCGTGTGTTGCTCGATCCGTTGTCCACGGTGCCCGGGGTTGCGACGGTGCTGTTCGGTGGCGAGCGCCGCTATGCCATGCGGGTTCATCTGGACCTGGCCCGGATGGCTGCCAAGGGCGTCACCGCCCTCGACGTGGAGCGTGCCCTTCGCACGCGTAATCTGGAGCTGCCGGCCGGGCGCATCGTCTCCGATACGCGCGAGCTGACGCTGCGCACGATGACCGAGCTCAAGCGCCCGGACGCGTTTCGCGAACTGATTATCGCCGATCGCGCCGACGGACAGGTGCAGCTGGGGGACATCGCGGATGTGGAGTACGGTCCGGAGACGTATCGGACATCGGTACGATTCGACGGTCGCGATGCGGTGGGTCTGGGGGTCGTTCGCCAGTCCGGCTCGAACCTGGTTGCCGTATCCGCTGGCGTGCGCGAGCGAATCGAGGCGCTCAGGCCTCGCCTGCCTGCCGGCGTGGATTTGACCATCGCCTTCGATGCCGCGACTTTCGTCGAAGCATCCATCCGTCAGATCGTACTGACTTTGCTGATGACGGTGGGGATGGTGGTTGCGGTGGTCTTTCTGGCCCTGGGCTCCTGGCGGGCTACGCTGGTGCCTGCGTCGACGATACCCGCGTCCGTTGTCGGCGCATTCATCTTCCTCTATGTCCTGGGCATGTCCATCAATGTGCTGACGTTATTGGCACTGATCCTGGCCATCGGCATGCTCGTCGATGACGCCATCGTCGTCGCAGAGAACGTGTTTCGTTATTCAGAGCAGGGCAAACCGCGCCTGCTGGCCGCCGACATGGGCGCCGCCGAGGTCGCCTTCGCAGTACTCGCAACCACAACCGTCCTGTTGGCGGTCATCGCGCCGCTGGGCCTGATGACCGGGGATGCCAGCCGCCTGTTTGGTCAGTTTGCGGCGGCTCTGGGCGCTGCACTGGGATTGTCGAGTATCGTTGCCCTGACTCTTGGGGTGACGGTTGGCTCCAAGCTCATCATCGCCGACCGGGTCAAGTCCGGCTTCCTCTACAAGCCCTCGTCACGGATGTTCGCTGCACTGGCGGGCGGCTACCTGCGGCTTCTGAAAGGCGTACTGGCCGTGCGCTGGCTGGTTCTTGTCCTGGCCGTTGCACTGGTCGCTGTCATGGCCTGGCTCTACGAGAGTCTGCCCCGTGAGCTGTCACCGCGCGAGGACCGCGGCGCGGTCTTCATACCGGTGGCGGCCCCCGAGGGGGCGACGCTCGAGTACATGGTCGACATTCTGCGTCAGGTAGAGGAAGTCCTGGAGCCCCTGACCGACGCCGATGGTCCAGCGCAGCACGTGATCTCGCTCGTCGCGCCGCGCAGCGCTGGCCAGGGGCCGGTCAACTCCGGCATCGTCATCCTCCGGCTCAAGGATTGGGGCGATCGTACAATGAGCCAGTTTGAGGTGACCCGCTCCCTGCTGCCGAAGCTCGCCCGCATAACCGGTGCCCAGGCCTTCGCCATTAATCCGCCGAGCCTGGGTGGGTCGACCTCCCAGCAGCCGGTTCAGATGGCGCTGACCGGCGAGGAGCTCGAGCAACTCCATAAAGTTGCGCAACAGGTTCTGGCCGAGGCAAAAAACCTGCCCGAGTTGGCCCAGCTGCGGCTCGACTATCATCCGACCAATCCGCAGCTGCGCATCCGCATCGACCGCGACCGTGCCGCCCTGCTCGGTATCCCCATTTCCGAAATCGGGCGAACTTTGCAGATCCTGATGGGTGGCGAGGACATCACAGACTTCTCAATTGATGCGGAAAACTACGAGGTCATGGTACGAGCCGACCTCGCCGATCGCGCCTCGCCCGAAAATCTGGGCGAGGTTTATGTGCGTGCGGACAGTGGCTCCTTGGTTGCGCTGTCGGATCTGGTTCACACGGAGGTCATCGGCCGGGCGGCGGAGCTGCAGCGCGTGGACCGACTGCCGGCAGTAACACTGAAGGGCTCCTTGGCCGGCGGCGTCGCGCTTGGCGACGCTGTCAATGCGCTGGAGGAGGTGGCGCAGTCGCTATTGCCAGCAACCGGCGTCCAGATCCAGTGGCTCAGGGCCAGCGAGGACTACAAGCGCTCCAGTCGCGCCTTCTTTCTCGCGTTCACGCTGGCGCTGGTGATCGTTTATCTCGTCCTGTCGGCACAGTTCGAAAGCTTTATCCAGCCCATGGTGCTGCTTGCCGGTGTGCCCCTTGCCATTTTCGGTTCCTTGCTCGCGCTGCTTGTCGGCGGCGGGTCGATAAACATCTACAGCCAGATTGGCTTCATTCTCGCCATCGGGATCATGGCCAAGAATGCGATCTTGCTCGTCGAGTTCATCAACCAGCTTCGTGACCGCGGCAACGGCGTGCGCGAGGCTGTTGAAGAGGCCGCCAAGGTACGCTTCCGGCCGATCATCATGACCTCCATCGCCACTTTCTTCGGGGCGCTGCCGCTGGTTCTGGCGATGGGTCCCGGTTCCGAGACCCGCAGCATCCTGGGTATGGTCATCCTCGGCGGTGTGCTCGCGGCGACGCTGCTGACGCTTTTCCTGGTCCCGGTCCTGTACCTGCTCATTGGCAGCCGGACCCGTCCGCGTTCTGCGCTGGCCGATGAGCTGGATCGACAACGCGAGGAAAACGAAGCCGAGGCTGGCTCATGATCCGGGGTTCATCACCCAGGCTGATTCAGGGCAATACCGGTCGGCCCGACGCTATCTTCATCGCAGTCGCCAGCGGGCGCGATTCGACTTGTCAGCAGCCACGGAAACTCGACATCTTTCCTCGCTGAGTGGGTGGAAGTGGTCTCCGATATCGCTTCGAGCCTCTCGCGCTTGTTCTTCACCCGGTTGTTGCCCTCGGAACCGGACTTGCTGCCTGGGGTCGCGCCTGCGTTCTGCCCGGCGGGCTATACTGCCGGCCGAGTGGATGACGAGTGGCGGCGCGGATGAGCGACGAGATTTGGCGGCTGGGTGCCAGCGACATGCTGGCCGGTTTGCAGCGCGGGGATTTCTCCTCGCGGGAGCTGGTTCAGGCCTGCCTCGCCCGCCTGGAGGCGGTGAACCCGGCCATCAATGCCGTGTACGAATGGCACGCCGAGGAGGCGCTCGCCGCCGCCGATGCCGCTGATCGCCAGCGCGGCAAAGGCGCCGCCTCCGGCCTGCTGCACGGCGTTCCCGTACTCATCAAGGGCAACGTGGACGTGGCCGGCCAGCCCACCACGCATGGCTGCGCGGCGCTGGCGGACAACATCGCGCCGGGCAATTCCGACAGCGTGCAGAACTGGCTTGACGCTGGCGCCGTCATCATCGGCCGCACCAACACGCCGGAGTTCTGCTGCCGCTGGGAAACCACCAGCGAACTGCAGGGCGTGACGCACAACCCCTGGAACCGGGCCCTCGGGCCGGGCGGTTCCAGCGGCGGCTCCGCGGCCGCTATCGCCACCGGTATCGCGCCGCTGGCGCACGGCACCGACCTCGGTGGCTCCCTGCGTGATCCGGCCCAGGCCTGCGGCATCGCTTCCATCAAGCCCACCCTCGGCCGCGTGGCGGACTTCCAGCCCTCCGACGCGCACGAGCCCGGGATCGGCGTGCAGATGTTCAACACCGACGGCCCCATGGCGCGGCAGGTGGCCGACGTGCGCCTGGGCCTGCAGGCCATGAGCGCGCACAATTACAACGACCCGTGGTGGGTGCCGGCGCCGCTGGCGGCGCGCGGGAACATCCGCCGCATCGCCCTGGTCACCAACCCGGCCGGCCAGGGGATAAGCGCGCATGTGGCCGCCGGCATCGCGCAGGCCGGCCGCCTGCTCGGCCAGGCCGGCTACGAGGTGGTGGACGTGGAGCCGCCCGGCATCGAGGACGCCGCCGACGTGTGGCGCTGCATCTGCGTGTACGAACTGGTCACCGGGCTTGCGCCCGCCGTGGGCGGGATCTGCGGCGAGCGGCTGGCAACGGCATTCGCCAACTACCGCCAGATTTCCGCCGACGTGGACGCCGCCCGCTATCACGATGCCTTCAGCCGCCGCCGGCGCATCCTGCGCGCCTGGGGGCACTTCTTCCAGGACTACGACCTCATCGTCGCCCCCATCTCCTGCGAGCCGCCCATGCCGTGCGACCAGGATCTCGAATCCCTGCAGCGCTCCAGACAGGTGATGCACGACCGCCGCATGACCATCGCCATCAGCGCCCTGAGCCTGCCCTCGGCCGTGGTGCCGGTGGGCATCAGCGACGGCCTGCCGCAGGCCGTGCAGATCATCGGCCCCGCCTGGGCGGAGCTGGACTGCCTGGCCGTGGCGGAGGCCATCGAAGGTCAGCGCGAGGCCATCACGCCGATTGACCCGGCAAGGTAGTGGTCCTGCCGCGCCGGCCTGTGTCGGGCCGCGGGACTTCCACAAGCCGGGATAATTCGAACGCCCGCAAGGCGTTGACATTACTCCCACGGGCGCCCACCAGCTTGACCATCGCCAATGGCGCAGGCTGCGCTGGGTTATTACTTTTGTAATAACATCGAGGTGCTGCAAATGCATAAGGTCAAAGTCACTGCTATCGGCAACTCCATGGGCATCGTCCTGCCAAAAGAGGCCTTGGCAAAACTGCGCGCGAGTAAGGGCGATGAGCTGTTCCTCCTGGAAACTGCGGAGGGCCTGACACTTATTCCCTACCAGCAGGATTTCGAAGAACAGCTCGATGCCGCCGAGAAGGTCATGAAAAAGTACCGGAACGCGCTTCACGAAATGGCGAAATGACTGAGCCGGTACGGCTGTTACCGGAACTGGTGCATGCACAACATCAGATGCTCATCGCAGAGCACGGTGGTCTAGGGGGGGCTGCGCGACGAGGCCCTGCTGGAATCCGACCTGGCACGCCCGCGCCAGAAGGCCAGTTACAGCGGCGATGCCGACCTGTTCGAACTCGCTGCCGCCTACAGCTATGGATTCGCACGAAACCATCCCTTCGTGGATGGCAACAAGCGCATGGCATTGACCACCGCTGCCGTTTTCCTGGAAATCAACGGCTACTCTCTGGGCGCCCCGGAAGCCGAAGCTGTCGTGGTCTACCAGCAACTGGCGGCGGGTAATCTCGATGAGCCCACGCTCGCGGCATGGCTGCGTTCATCCTGCCAGCCGAATAGCTGACGGACAGTTGATGCTTTGTCCCCTGATGCTGTGTGAAGCTCCCCGGAGTCCTCCATGACGACACCCGCTACTGACCATGCTCTGGCCGAGCAGGCCCAGGCACTGCAAACGGGCTACGAATGAATGAGCTCGAACATTCCGGTGATCTACGATGCATGCCTACTGTACCCGACACCATTGCGGGACCTGCTCATGCGCCGGGCGGGATCACAGCGGCCTGCGGCGGGACAGGGCCCCAATGGGATCTGTCCGTCAACACCGACGCCGGTTCGGGATGGCGCCGCTCGCGACGACCACGCTATGTGTGTTGATGAGTTGATGATGTTCGATGCTGGCACTGCCCGGGTTCGCAACCGCTCGTCCAGCCACGCCCGTCCGGGTTTTCCACCACGCTGCCACGGCTTCGTCCAGCGCGCTTCGACCCCAAACCGGCTCATCCAGGCCTCCGCCAAGATGAAGGTAGATGGCGGTGAAAAAGTGGCGTCCGCGGCGTAGTTCGCTTGATATAGGCTTGAGCGCTTCCTCGAACCAATAGGCGCTCGTTGCCCCGTCCGGTTCACGCCACAGGTCTGCGGTTCGCGCCGGGTCGAGCGCAAGCAGGGCCACGATATCTTTGCGAAATGCATTTCGGGCATCGAGAGCCGCACGGAGCGCCCGTTCGCCCACGCCTGCATGCCGCACCTTCAATTCAACCCATAACCATTCATTCGTGGACGATGAACGCAGGCACAGGTCGATCCACTTCACCGCACCCTCGCTTTTCCAATCCCGACGACCCTCTTTGGGCAGGGTCACCGGTGCACGCGTCACGTACGGTACTTCCATCGGTAAGGGCTGCCACCCGGTCGTACCCGCCAGGCCTTCGAGCGCTGTGAACATCTCTGTTTGAACCCATGGTTCCGGGAACCCCCATCGCAGCGCAGCTTCCTTGTTCCGGACGACCTGCGACAGAATCGCCTCCCAGCGCACCGGTGTGGACCTATCCATAAGCGGACCTCGAACAGCGGCTAAACCCGGTTATACAACAACTCGGCAGGCGCGCGTGCTGTATGTTGCGGCACCAGGCGGGAATCGCGACAAACTCCAATTGACGGCGGCCGGCACTTCCGGTTTTGCAATAGCGGAGTCGTGGACGTTCCGTCCAAATATCTTTCGGACTGTCAGTCGGCTGAGCCTGGGCTCAATCTGCGGTTCAATGCCCAATGTAATCAGCATTTTGCGTGTTGTATGGAACCCATGGCTATGGTCCCCGGAGAGCAACTTGAGCGATTCCTCCGGCTCTCGTAAGTTGACTATTTCCACTTAAGGTTGAGTTTGCGCCCTGATTGCGCGCAATCCCGCAGGTAGAGATTGATCAGCGTCTGGTAGGGCAGATCCATCTCCTCGGCCAGCCCCTTGAAGCACTCTATCGTCGGCTCTTCAATTCGGATGGTGATCTGCTTCTTCAACCGCTTTGCGTAGGGGTTGGGCTTTCCGTTCGAAAAATCGTATTCGTTTCTCATCGCGTTCTCGTCATGTAGTGCCAGCGCTCCGGCCGGGTAGTCTTGCGCGCTGAAATGTTCCGTATGACGTCGCCCTCTGCCCGATAGCAGTGACAGACCACGACAAGGCGGGCGACGCTGTGCAATTGCCATCATCTCTATGAGACCCGGGCGCCAAGAGATTCACATTGCCGTAAACGCAAGTCATCTCCAATCCGCTGGGTCCGTCGAAAAGCCGGCTTCCTGAAGCCGTTGCAACTCTGTGAAGATGCCCGGAAGGGCTTTAAAAACTTCATGCGCGACTTCCATGAAGAAGGGAAGGCTCAGATTGATCCTCATGCCTTGTTGCCACTCAAACCAAGTGGCCTTTCGAACCCGACCGTTCATCCGAAGGTAGATCTGCTGATTACAGAAATCCAGGTAGTTATACACTGCTTCTCTTGATGCTTCGGCCTCTTGATCAGAAACCTGTTGTCCAACTAACGCCTTGTACGAAACTGAGCGCATCAGATCGCGGTACTCTCTAGCCAGTGAATCCTCGAACGCCGTCCTCGTCTGTTCTGCATTACGCCAGATCTGCCACGCTGCGATCGCGACACCGATCGCTGTTGCAGCACTGGCCACAATCCTGGCAATTTCATAGATCTCCACCGTCCGCACTCCCCTAGAAGGTATATGTCAGTGACCATTACCGAGAATGCAAATATCCTTTAGAAACCGATGATCCGGTCCGATGGCGACATTGAAGCGACCATCGAGGTCGGTCGCCAGGATGCTCCTCCGGGACTACGCCCTGGATTTCAATCTTGTTTCTTCTACGTTTTCAAATAGGACTTGAAACCACTGGGCAGAGCCGTTTGGCCGGCTTCCTGAGCAAGTCCGAAACCAAAATGCCCCTGATTTAAGCGTCATCAGTCCTCGACGAAATAATCGCTGTCGATGTGCTTCAGCTCGTAAGTTGCCTCCACGCTGACGCCGACGTTGTTTTCAATCATGTATTCCACCAGCGTTTCGCCATCGATCAGGATGATCTTCGTCTCGATGCTGCCCGCAAAATCCCGTGCCTCCCGTGAGAACGATGAGGTTGTAATGAAGATGCCTTTGCGCGCCCGCTGACCTTGCAGCGCGCCGGCGAATTTCTGGATCTCCGGCCGGCCAATCACGGCCTCCCAGCGTTTGGCCTGAATGTAGATGATGTCCAGACCCAGTCGATCTTCCTTGATGATCCCATCGATGCCGCCATCGCCGGAGCCCCCGATGGCCTGGCCTGCCTCTTTCCGGGAACCGCCGTATCCCATGCGAACGACAAGGTCGACCACCAGTCGTTCGAAAAACCCGGGCGTGCAGTTCCTGACGGCGGCGAGAACGTCGTTGGCCAGTTCTGCGCGCAGGCTCTGGAATGCGCTTTCAAGCGTCTCTTCAGGAGTGGAATCCTCTGGTTGCAGGGCCGGGCTCGCTGGGGCAGCGACATCCTTCTTGTCGTGCCGCAGATTGCGAAAGGCCATAAACTCAGGAAACTGCTCAAGATAAGCAACGTTCAATGCGGCCGGCTGCTTATCGAGCACCTTCTTCCCAAGCTCCGTAATGCGGAACTGGCCGCGCTTCGGTGACGCAAGCAAACCCGCCTTCGTCATGTAGGTGCGTGCCCAGCCAACCCGATTGTCGAATGTGGGTTGCTTCCCGCTTGGTAGAAGCTCCCGCCGTTCCTTATCAGACAACTCGAAATGCTGGGCAAGATGCTCTATTGCCTCGCGGAAGCGATGCACCGCATCGTCGCCTGCAAAACGCAGCAGCGGCAGCATGATTGATTGATAGTCGGGTATGGCCATTGACTTGCTCCGTCCAGGCGCTCGTTCGAATGCTCCGTAGCCTGCCCGAAGTATCGCGGCCTGAGCGAAGCTTCTGCAAGCTAACCGGCCGCACTCTCCGCGACGCCGCCCAAACCGGAGTAGCTTGTACCCGCGCCGGGTGCCGGCCGTCAGGGACCAGGGCGTCGTCGGCGCTCCGCCGACCGTTGAGCGTAGCGACCCCGCCCAGGTCCAGCCGTCCCGCGAAGGGCATCTCGAAGCCACCCTCCCACCCTGGCCGGCACGGCAACTGACGCGTCAATTGCATTTGCAGGCCTCGCTGGCCATGATTCATGTACCACTGCAATGTCAGGCCCGATGCATGTCGGAAGACATCAACCAGACGCCTGAACAGCTGGCACGAGACCGGATAGACGAACGCCTGCGGGCCGCCGGCTGGCATGTTCAGCACAAGGATGCGCTTGATTTCAACGCTGGCGCCGGCATCGCTGTGCGTGAATACCAGACCGATATCGGCCCGGCCGATTACGTGCTGTTCGCCGACCGGCAGGCGGTGGGCGTGGTGGAGGCGAAGCCGGACAGCTGGGGCGTGCGGCTGACCTCCGTCGAGGAACAATCCGAAGGCTATGCCAACGCCCGCCTGAAATGGGTCAAAAACGCAGAGCCGCTGCCCTTTCTCTACGAGAGCACCGGCCAGGTTACCCGCTTCACGAATGCCCGGGACCCGAATCCCCGCTCCCGCGAGGTTTTCAGCTTCCACCGCCCCGAAACCCTGAAAGCCTGGGCGCAAGCGCCACAGAGCCTGCGCGCGGGTATCGCGGCCCTGCCGTACCTCAACCCCGAGGGCCTGCGGGACTGCCAAGTCAGGGCCATCACCAACCTTGAAGGCTCGCTCAGGGCCGACAAGCCCCGGGCGCTTGTCCAGATGGCTACGGGCTCCGGCAAGACCTTCACCGCAATCACCCAGGTCTACCGCCTGCTCAAACACGCCGGTGCGCGCCGCATCCTGTTTCTGGTTGACACCCGGAACCTGGGCGAGCAGGCCGAACAGGAGTTCATGGCGTTCATCCCGAACGACGACAACCGCAAGTTCACCGAGCTGTACAACGTGCAGCGCCTGGCGTCCTCCAGCATCGCCGGGGACAGCCAGGTCGTCATCTCCACCATCCAGCGCATGTACGCCACGCTCAAGGGCGAGGAACTGAATGAAGGCGCGGATGATGCAAACCCGGCCGAGCAAACGTGGCGCCGCAAGGAACCGTTACCCGTCGTGTACAACGCGAAAGTGCCGCCTGAGTACTTCGACGTTGTGGTCATCGACGAATGCCACCGTTCCATATACAAGCTCTGGCGGCAGGTTATCGAGTATTTCGACGCCTACCTCATCGGGCTGACCGCCACACCCGACAACCGCACCTATGGCTTCTTCCAGAAGAATGTAGTGAGTGAATACACCCACGAGAAAGCCGTTGCCGACAAGGTCAACGTGGGCAACGAGGTGTATCTCATTGAAACGCAGGTGACCCAAAGTGGCGAAACGCTCAAGGCCGAGCAACTGGTGGAAAAACGCGAACGCGAAACCCGGGCGCGCCGCTGGGAGACCCAGGACGAGGAGCAGGCCTACGCCGCCACCCAGCTGGACCGCTCTGTGGTGAACCCAGACCAGATCCGCACGGTGATCCGAGCCTTCCACGCCAAGTGGCCGGAGATTTTCCCGGGCCGCAAGGAACTGCCTAAAACCCTCATCTTCGCCAAAACCGACAGCCACGCCGACGACATCATCCAGACCGTGCGCCAGGAGTTTGGCGAGGGCAATGATTTCTGCCGCAAAATCACCAACGGTGCCAAGAACCCCAAATCCTCGTTGTCGGCCTTTCGCAATGACTATTACCCGCGTATTGCCGTAACCGTGGACATGATCGCCACGGGCACCGACGTGAAGCCGCTGGAATGCCTGGTGTTCATGCGCGACGTGAAGTCGAAGAACTATTTCGAGCAGATGAAAGGCCGCGGCACGCGGGTGCTTAAACCCGATGACCTGAAAAAGGTGTCACCTTCAGCCCAGGCCAAAACGCACTACGTTATCGTCGATGCCGTGGGCGTCACCCGTTCACTCAAAACGGCCAGCCAGCCGCTGGACACCAAGCCTTCCGTCCCCTTCAAGGATCTCGCCATGGGGCTGATGATGGGCGACCGATCCGAGGAAACAGTAAGTTCCCTCGCGGCCCGTCTGGCACGGCTGGACAACAAGCTCGGCGCAGAAGATCAGGATAAAATCAGCAGCGAGGCCGGCAAAGCCCTGACGGCCATTGTGCGCGACCTGTTCGATGCCATCGACCCGGACAGGGTGGAAGCCGACGCCAAGGCGGCCGGCCACCACGAGCCCGATGACGCCGCCATGCAGCAAGCGCGCGAAGAGCGAATCAAGCACGCCGCCAACGTGTTCACCGGCCCGCTCATCAACCTGATGGACACCATCCGCCGCGACAACGAGCAAACGATAGACCATGACAACCTCGATACCCTCCTGCGTGCCGAATGGGCCGGCGATGTGGCAGGCAACGCCAAACAGATTGCACAGGAATTCGAGGCGTACCTGGCCGAGAATCGCGACCAGATCGAGGCGCTGTCCATCTACTTCAACACCCCGGCCCGCCGCGCGCAGGTAACGTTCGCCATGGTAAAGGAGGTCCTGAAGCGGCTGACCGAGGATCGCCCCCGCCTGGCCCCGCTGGTCGTCTGGCGCGCCTATGCGCACCTGGATGACTACAAGGGCAGCAATCCGGCCAGCGACCTGACCGCCCTGGTGGCACTGATCCGCAGGGTTGCCGGACTGGACCAGACCCTCACCCGCCATTCCGAGCGGGTACGGCGCAACTTCCAGAACTGGATACTGAACCGCCACTCCGGCGCAGGGGAGAAGTTCACCGAGGAACAGATGGACTGGCTGCGCATGATCCGCGACCACCTCGCCACCTCGTTCACCATCGAACGCGACGACCTGAACATGGCCCCATTCGGCAGCCACGGTGGCCTCGGCAAGATGTACATTCTGTTTGGCGACAACATGGACGCCGTCATGACCGAGATGAACGAGGCCATGTCGGCATGACGGAGTTACCACCCGGATGGGCCTTATCGCAGCTATCACAGATTTGCAAAATCAATCCACCTATAGACAAGTCCAAGATTCCATCGGACACAGTTGTGTCATTCGTTGCGATGGCCGCTGTCGAAGCAAAAACAGGAGGGATTGACGTTTCCGAAGCGCGTACGTTTTCAGAAGTAAAACAGGGCTATACCTCATTCAAGCAGGGTGATGTTCTGTTCGCGAAGATAACGCCGTGCATGGAAAACGGCAAAATGGCGATAGTCCCGGAAATTAAAGGAGAATACGGCTTCGGGTCGACAGAATTTCACGTGCTGAGGCCGGAACCCGATGTCTATCCAGAGTTTATCTATCACGTGGTTTCCAGCCAGGCGTTTCGCTACCACGCTGAACAGAGTATGACCGGGGCGGTTGGCCAAAAGCGCGTCCCTGCAGCAGTCCTCAAAGACCACGAGCTAGGCTTACCGCCGCCGGGCGAACAACGCCGAATCGTAGAGAAGATCGAGGCGCTGTTCGCCGAAATCGACAAGGGCGTCGAAAGCCTGAAAACCGCGCGCACCACCCTCGGCCTCTACCGCCAGTCCCTGCTGAAGTCCGCCTTCGAAGGCCGCCTCACCGCCGACTGGCGCGCCCAGAACGCCGACAAACTGGAAGACCCCGATACCCTCCTGGCCCGCATCAAGTCTGAACGCGAAGCCCGCTACAAAGCCGCCCTCGAAGACTGGCAACACGCCCTCGACAACTGGCGCACCAATGGCGAGAAGGGCAAGAAGCCCCCAAAGCCGAAACAGCGAGCAACCATAAATCCGCAGCACATTCCAGAAGAAGATCGCCCGAAATTTCCGAGTCTTTGGGGCGCTGTTAGGTTTGGTGACCTCCACCTGACAATATCGGACGGACCTTTTGGATCCAACCTAAAGAGCAGCGACTACACCGAGAACGGTGTCCGAGTGATCCGCCTTGAAAACATTGGGTATGGTGAATTTCTAGAAGAAAAACGGTCATTCATATCAGAAGAAAAATACGAGATGATCAAAAAGCACTCGGTCTACCCCGGAGCAATTGTAGTTTCATCTTTCGTCACGGATGCGGTGCGCTCTTGCTTAGTTCCAGAAAGCATTCCACTGGCAATCAACAAGGCAGACTGCTTTGCCGTCGTGCTGCACAGCGATGAAGCAGACAAGAACTTTGCGGACTATTACATTCAAAGCCCGCAGGTCTTCTACCAGATAGAGGACCTTGTTCATGGAGTTGGGCGCCCGCGGATCAATACTACGCAATTGAAAGAACTTCACTTTCCTGTTTGCTCACCCGCCGAACAAGCCGAAATCGTCCGTATCCTCGACGACCGCCTTGAAGCCGCCGATGCCCTGGAAGCTGAAATCGATGCCGCCCTGAACCGCGCTGATGCCTTGCGCCAGTCCATACTCAAGAAGGCTTTCTCCGGTCGGCTCGTCCCCCAGGATCCCGATGATGAACCCGCCGCCGAACTGTTGGCTCGCATCAAGGCCGAGCGAGCAAAGGCCCCGAACGTCAGTCGCAAACGCAAGGCCACTGCGTAATATGACATTGTCTTGTCATTCCCCTGACATCGCAGTGAGATGGACGCCTGCCGCCATTTCCGCAGGAGCCGTGCTGTGCCAGCCCTGACCATAAGTAACGTCCCCGAGGGTTTGTATCGCCGCATCAGGCGGTATGCCGCCGAACATGGAATCAGCGTTGAAGATGCTGCTCATCGCATTCTCGATGAAGCCACCCGCCCGACCGTGCGCCTGGGTGACGTGGTGGTCGCATTCGCCCGCAGGCCGGACGTGAATTTCCCGGAAATCTCTCGCAACGGTGTGCTTATCGAACCCGCGGATCTCACTCCAGCGGATTTGCCAGCAGGGGATGAACCGTGAAAGTGTTCGAGCAGACCGTTGTCTGCGGCCCTTTAGGGGATGCAGGCCAATCCGTCATCAAACCATGGAAAACCACATGAGTACCGCACCCATCGTCTCGAAGGTCTGGAGTTTCTGCACCACCCTGCGCGATGACGGTGTCGGCTATGGCGACTACCTGGAGCAACTGACCTACCTCATCTTCCTGAAGATGGCCGATGAGTACGCACAACCACCCTACAGCCGCGATGTTGGCATTCCTGCAGGGTTCGACTGGACCAGCCTCACCACTCGCCGTGGCGCGGAGCTGGAGGCCCACTACGTGATGCTGCTGCGCAGGCTGGGCGAGCAGAAGGGCATGCTGGGGCAGATTTTTACCAAGGCGCAGAACAAGATCACCGACCCCGCCAAGCTGTTCCGCCTGATCGACATGGTGGACGGCACCAAGTGGGTGACGCTGGGCGCCGACGTGAAGGGTGACATCTATGAAGGCCTTCTGGAGCGCAACGCCGAGGACACCAAATCAGGTGCCGGGCAGTACTTCACCCCGCGTGCCCTGATCCGCGCCATGGTGGAGTGTGTGCGACCAGAGCCCGGCAAGACCATTGCCGATCCGGCCTGCGGTACCGGGGGCTTCTTCCTGGCCGCGCATGACTTCCTGACGGACCCAGACCATCACGCCCTCGACAAGGAGCAGAAAAGCTTCCTCAAGCACTCGACCTTTTTCGGCAACGAGATCGTTGCCGGCACACGGCGCCTGTGCCTGATGAACATGTTCCTGCACGGTATCGGCGAAATGACGGGCGACACATTGGTATCTCCAGCCGATGCGCTCATCTCCCCGCCGGCCGAGACCTTCGACTACGTTCTGGCCAATCCGCCGTTTGGCAAGAAGAGCTCGATGAGCTTCACCAATGCCGAAGGCGAGCAGGAAACCGACGATCTCACCTACAACCGCCAGGATTTCTGGGCGACTACCTCAAACAAGCAGCTGAACTTCGTCCAGCACATCCGCACCATGCTGAAAACAACCGGCCGCGCCGCCGTGGTCGTTCCGGACAACGTGCTGTTCGAAGGCGGCGCCGGTGAAACCATCCGCCGCAAGCTCCTGCAGACCACTGATCTGCACACCATCCTGCGCCTGCCCACCGGCATCTTCTACGCCCAGGGCGTGAAGGCCAATGTCATCTTCTTCGACAACCGTGCCGCCAGCCCGGACCCGCAGACCAGCAAGGTCTGGTACTACGACTACCGCACCAACGTGCACCACACCCTGAAGCAGAAGCCCCTGACCTACACACACCTGGAAGATTTCGTCGCCTGCTACAAACCGGCCAACCGCCACGAACGCCAGCCCACCTGGAGCGAGCAGACCCCGGACGAGCGCTGGCGCGCCTACGACCGCGAGGAACTGCTGGCCCGCGACAAGGCCAGCCTCGACCTGTTCTGGCTGCGCGATGCTTCCATGACCGACCTCGACAACCTGCCCGAACCGGAAGTCCTCGCGGAGGAGATCCTCGAAAACCTCCGCTCAGCACTGGCCAACTTCGAGGCCGCCAGCGGTGGCTGAGCTGCAACGGGCTTTTTGGCTAACAGGACCAAATCCGACGTTGGTTAACAAATCCCGTCAAAGAAATATCGGGATCAACAGCCGTACTTCTGCGTCATAAACGCCAAGACCATATCAACCGCGAGCGTGTCCATCGGATAACCGTTCTTCTCCCACGTGATGACAAGAAACCTTGCCTTACTGGCGGGATGCTCTTGCGCCGGTTGTCCTTTACCTAGGTCAGCATGCATCTTGCAGAAATCGTACGGGGAGTTACGCTCTTTTTTTCTCAGTGAATCCAATCCGACCATGCCTTCGATGACACCTTGCACATAGGCCGTAACTATAGCTTCGCCCCCTTCTCCGAGATCGAGCAATCCCCGCAAGTCCTGAACCTTCATCAGTTCCGCGTGGGTAATCGGCGAAAAAAAAGCCAAGATAAGCAATAAGATCTTGCAGCTCTCCATCACTAAGAACTCACAAATGTTGCAATGAAATTGGAAGAAGACGCCCAACACATAACCGAAAAAGAGATTTTAACCAATGTTGAGGCCGAAACATCATGCGCCGACCGGCCAATTAAAAGCGAGGGATAATGCCATCGATCAAATCGCGAAGCTGCAAGTCTAAAAGGCCATCCACAGCTAGTAGCAACACCCTAACACGATGAGAACCCCGGTGAATGGGTGCGTCGTTTTCATCTTATTCTGTCACTCCAGAGCATGTAGCCTATCTTTAAGGAAGCGCATATTATCGTCCAATCGCACGAGGCGAGCGCTCTAGTCGCCCCCGTTGTGAATGCTAAGAAATGGAGGCGGGTGCTCCCATGCTAATTCGAATCCGATATTTTGGAACCGCCATGCTTGCCTTAGCGGTAGCTGCCGAATCATCGGTAAGTGCCGACCGCGACGCGACAGATCCGACAATATCGTATCTTATCAATGCCCCTACAACATTGATGGATAAAGGGGTATTCGAAATTCAACGAAAAATTGAAGCGTCTAATAGCCATCCCTATTGGATATTGAATAGGCCACCTAGCCTCGGAGATAATGCCCTCCACGAATACGTCTATGTTTGGCCAGAGCAAATTGCTGTGCACCTATACGTATATCCGCCCAAGCCGGTAATTGACGGGAAATCAGCATGCGCGGAATTGATCCGTTATGCAGAGGACATTCTCGGCTTCCAGTCTGGTGATGGTCGGCCAAAATACATGGCCGAAAGCCTGGCCGATCTATTTGGTCATTATTCCTACATGCCAGAAGCGCATCCGACCAACTTGGGTAATCGTTTGATGGGGCTTTTCGCTATCCAGGGCGGCGTGATTCCGAATAATGGGGAGAAACACTACTGCCATTCAATCGGCGGTGCGCCAATTCGTGTCGGCCAACTGCCGAGTACAATAAGACTGCGGGAAAAATTCCGTGAACAAGACAAAGTAGATCCCGCCAAAATGTAATATACGCGGCTGACGTTAGCTTTTTAAGGATCCGCTTTGAACCAAAATATTTTCAGTAAGTCGTCTGAATGATTTCGCGAATCTCCTGAATTGGCGGTCGCTCTGCTGGATCGTATGAATGCATGCGTTGGATTAGCTCCTGAATCGGTTGAGCGGCATTCCTAATCTTGTAAGCCACCGCTCCAATGGCCTGCGGCGACGGTAAGGTGCCAACCAACATTTCGATCCACGTTACAGCGAGCGCGTAGATGTCGGAGGCTTCCACCGCATCATGCGGAGATTCCTGTTGTTCAGGGGCCATGTAGAACCACGATCCTAGTTGGACGGATTGACGAGTAATCGTCCCCCCTTTTGTGAAGGCAGGATCGAAGTCACTCCATTTCACAATTCCGAGATCGCCTAGCTTTATCGTGTCGTGGAACTCAAGCAAATTGGCCGGTTTAACGTCCCGGTGTGGACACCCCTTGGAATGTAGATATTCGAGAGCATTCAAAGCGCAGTCGACAATCTCCGCGGCTTCCTCCTCGGGAACGACCTTCATTTCCCTAATGAGGTCAGCAATTGATCGATCTGCGAGCTCCATCACCAGAAACGGATTCTTCTCGATGTTTCCTAGATCGAGATATCGAACGACATTCGGATGTGTAAGCGCTTGGCCGTTTCGTGCCTCCTTTCTAAATCGCTCGCGTACGTTTGGGAGTTTCGAATCTTGCAAGAGATCAAGCCTTGGTAGCATTATCTTAGCCGCTACCAAGGTGGTCTCCCCACTAGTCTTCGCGGACCAAACGTGGCCAACTGCTCCATTCCCAAGCGGCTCGATTAGTTCGTATTCGCCATGCTCGCCGTTAAGCTGGTCCGCAGCAGCGAACGATATTGTTCGCGGTGCCGTTTGCGTGAAGGTTTCGTCGAAGAAAGCTTCGCTAATTTCAGCGCCATCCATGAGCACCTTAAGTTGGCGGTCTTGAAGCGGTTGGAGAAACGGAGCGACTTTGTTCTTCCGTAAATATGTACGAAGCGAGACGTCTGACCAACGGGTGATAGCCATAACCTCCTCGAACGGGACAACCCTCCCCGCGCTTTGATCCTTTAGCCAGTCGTACAGCTTTCTAGCACCGCGTGTTAATGCCATTCCAATATCCTCTTGGACCCTGGCGAATGGGAAGACGCAATTTCTTGCCAGATAAACCAGTTGCTAAAAATCTAAAGGCAAGGTTTCGTGTCCCCAGTTGTACGAATTAACCGACGTTGCCGGAATCTCCCTAAATCTCTCTATAGCTACAGTAACTGCCTCTTCGCATAAATCGTTGCCCATGAAGTTGCGACCTAGCGTCAACGCCGCCACGCCCACGCTACCGGATCCCATGAAGGGATCGACAATTAATTCTCCAGCGGTAGAGCTTTGGGACACGAGAACCTCGGAAACGGCCACTGGTTTCTCTGTTGGGTAACCGCGATGAATTCTCGGCACTTGAATTATGTCCGGTATACTCGAGTCGTTAAGCTTGCGTTTGCCTTTCTCGAAAAAAAGTATGAGTTCATACCTTGCTCTATAGTGATACCCCATGCCGATCTTCATTTTGTCCCAGACGAGCGGTTTCCAAAACCTAAAGCCTATTTCCTCGGCGATGGGCTTAGCGACGAACATTGTCTCTTGATCGCAAAATAGATATAGATGTCGATTCTTTTTTAGAATGCGGAAACACTCGGAAAAAAGTTCATCGAAGCGAGAATTTGAGAAGATTTCGAACCAGTCGTTGCTTGACGCCTTACTATGCTTTAGGCGTGTGGTCGTTCCGACCGAACGGTGTTTTTCCAAGGACTCATAGGGTGGGTCGGTTATTACTAGATCTACGGATGCATCGTCGAGTTTCTGCAGCCAGGAAATAGCATCACCAGTGTTCACTAAGCATCGGGGCATTCCTGCATTGTAAATTGTTGCAAGTCCACTTGGAACTGGAAGAGCATCAACTGCTTACTATTTGCCGCGAAGGCTCAACAACGGTATCGCCCGAAGCTGTTGCGGAACGCCGCACTACCAAGTGTGGAGGGCAGTACCTTTGAAATCTGCGGATCATCCAACAACCCGATGGCCCAAAGCCTAACCCTCGGAAAGCGCTGCTGCATAATGCCCAGGATGTTTGCCGCTTAAGGTGTTTGGCGCGGTGCGTGCGGCTTGTAGAACTGGTTGCTGAATGCCGTCTCGTTACGGGGCGCTGCCGCGCCGCTAAACCTACCCCCGCAGCGGCTTCTTGTCGATCTTGCCGGCGCCGGTCTTGGGCAGGTCGGGGCGGACTTCTACCAGGGCGGGGACCTTGTACTTGATGAGGTGCGTTGCGCAGTGCTCGCGCAGGGTCTCGGGGGTGGCGGTGCTGTCCTCGCGCAGTGAGACGACGGCCTTGAGGGTTTCGCCGCGGTAGTCGTCGGGGATGCCGACGACGGCGGCTTCGCGCACGTCCGGGTGCAGGTACAGCACTTCCTCCACTTCGCGCGGGTACACGTTGAAGCCGGAGACGATGACCATGTCCTTCTTGCGGTCGCGGATGTACAGGTAGCCGTCTTCGTCGAACTCGCCGATGTCGCCGGTGTACAGCCAGCCTTCGCGCAGGGCCTGCGCGGTTTCCTCGGGCAGGTTGCGGTAGCCGCGCATGATCTGCGGGCCGCGGGCGCGTATCTCGCCGCGCTCGCCGGGGGGCAGCACCCTGGTGCCGGTTTCCACGTCCACTATCTGCACGTCGGTCTGTGGCAGCGGCAGGCCCACGGCGCCGGCTTTGCGAATGCCTTCCTGCGGGTTGAAGGTGAGGATGGGGCCGGCCTCGGTCTGGCCGTAGCCTTCAATCACCTTGGCGCTGCTGCGCGCTTCCCAGCGGCGCAGCACTTCGGCGGGCAGGGCGGCGCCGCCGGAATAGCAGATGTCCACGCGCGCCATGTCCACGTGCTGGAAGGGCGGGTAGCTCAGCAGGCCGGCGTACAGGGTGGGGCTGCCGGCGATGACGGTGATGGCCTCGCGTTCAATGATGTCGCTGACGAACTCGGGCCGGTAGCGCGGCACGATCACCAGCGTGGCGCCGCAGTAGGGCGCCAGGTGCAGGCACATGGCCACGCCGTATACGTGGAACAGCGGCATCACGGAAAGTTCGCGGTCGCAGTCCAGGCGCGTGGGCAGCAGTGCCTCGCGCTGGGCGATGTTGGTGGCGATGGCGCCGTGGGTCAGTTCCACGCCCTTGCTGCGGCCGGTGGTGCCGCCGGTGTACTGCAGGGTGGCCAGGTCCTCCGGGGCCGGCAGGGGTTCGGGCAGCGGCGGGTACTCGCTGGCGGCCAGGCCCAGCAGGTGGCGGTCGGGCAGGCTGCCCAGGCCAAGGCGGTGCGGTATGCCCAGCGCGCTGCCCACCTGCCCGGCCACGGCCTGCGAGCCTTCGTCGTACAACAGCACGTGCACGTCGGCGTCTTCCAGGATGAGCGTGAGTTCGCGCTCGGTGTACATGGGGTTCAGCGGTACGGCGGTGGCGCCGGCGGCGTGCACGGCGAACATGGCAATGCAGATGTCCACGCCGTTGCCCAGCAGCAGCGCCACGCGCTGGCCGCGGGCGCCGCGTGCCAGCAGGGCGCTGGCGAAGGTGGCGACGCTGCCCAGGTAATGCGCGTAGCTCAGCCTGTCCTCGCCGCACACCAGGGCTTCACGGTCCGGTACGCGGGCCGCGGTGTCGGCCAGCATGTGCACCACCGTGGGGTACACACGTGGCAGTTCGCTCACCGCTTGTCCTCTACCTTCACCACCACGGCCATGGCGGTGTCGCCGGCGGCGCAGCCTTCGAACAGGCCGTAGCCGCCGCCCCTGGCCACCAGCTCCTCGATGAGCTCTATCACCGAGCGCGTGCCGGTGGGCCCCTGGGGGTGGCCCCAGATCAGCGAGCAGCCGTAGTTGTTCATGTTCATCACGTCCCAGCCCATGTCGCGGGCGAAGATGATGTCGTTCACCGCGAAGGGGTTGTGGGAGTTGATGGCGGTCACGTCCTTGATGCGGATGTCGGCGGCTTCCAGGGCGCGCTGCGCGGCCGGGATGGTGGCGGCGGGCATGAAAGACACATCCGTGCGGGCCAGGCCGAAGCCCTCCAGGGTGATGCGGATGTTCGGGTCTTTTGACAGCTCCTTGGCGGTGTCCTTGGTGGTGATGACCATGCCGGCGGCGCCGTCGGCCGGGTGGGTCTGGCCGCCGAAGGTCACGGTGCCGCCCTCCAGCACGGGCTTGAGCCTCGCCAGGCCGTCGGGGGTGCTGGGCTTGATGCCCTCGTCGCCATCCAGCTGGCCGATGGTCTTGCGAAAGCGCGCATCCGGGATGTCGAAGGGCAGCTCCATGTAGCCCTTCTGGAAGGCGTGGTCGTTGGCCAGCGCCTGGGTGTACTGCTCGTAGCGGCGTACCACCACGGCGTGCTGCTCGGCGGTGTCCACGCCCCACTTGGCGGCGCAGTTCTCGGCGGTGCGGGTCATGTCGGTGCCGCCGAAGGGGTCGCGGGAGAAGTTGTCCAGCACCCAGTTCTCGTGGCGGCCGGTGCCGCCGGGGGCGGTCGGGTCCGGGTAGTAGATGTGCGGGCCGTTGGAGGTGCGGTCGGTGGTCACGGTGAGCACGCAGTCGGCGGCGCCGGATTTGATCTCCTGCACGGCGGCGCTGATAACGCGCGCGCCGGTGGCGCAGGCCTGGGCGATGGTCGGCCCGCCCACGCCGGCGGCACCGATGAGG